>NZ_JBIDFK010000004.1:0-273484 GCF_046635725.1 Gilliamella sp. CG22 | reverse complement strand
AAAAAATAAATTAAATTTTTAATTTATTTTACCCCCCAGTTATTGATTTAACTGGGGTTTTTATTGAATGATATAAGGGTTCATTGCCTTGAAATTATCAATCATATTGCATCTAATTAACCCAAAGTTACCTTGATATAAAACTAAAATTATCTACAAATTTTACACAATTCATTTCACTCCACTTTCAATAAAAAAGCTATTTTATTAGCTGAAAACCTATGACTAATTAAAATCAATTGGGATGATAACTGGCTAATTCAGTTAATATTAACGCTGATTGCGTTTTGATTGAAAGCTAAATTGATTCAATATAGTTTAATAAACTAACTGAAGAAATAAAAAAATGATTACTGTAGAATTGAGTAAAAAACCTTAGGTATTAAAAAATATTGAAATTTCAGAATTATTGGTTTAGTATAAAAGTAGGTTAGTCTAATTCACAATGTTGAGTTATATAACTACCTACTGGTGAAGTATTCACAAATTTAATTAATTTATTCCATTATGTCAAATTTTGTAATAATCGGATTTTTATCCGAACAAGAAGAAGAGGGAGTATCAATAGCAATATTGATGGAACCTGATCGTTCGATTGTTAAATTAGTAGCAATGCGAAACGGCAAGAAAATTGAAGGTACTATTGAAGTTAAATTAACCTCAAAGGATTTTGATAGACTGTTATATGATTATCCAGATCCAACAGAGCGTAAGTATTATGTCTATGGCTTGTGTAAAGTAAATAAAAATGTATTATATCCTAATACGTTTCGTACTGTACCGAGAAATCATAGAACGCTAGAACATGTATTTATACATATACTCTTCCTTATTTGTATATCTGGAATTCTGGCTTGTTTACTCTTTGGTTTAGGTAAATTTGTTCTATATATAGTAGAATTATTTTCTTGGCCATAGTTTTGGAATTTTATTAATTCAACAAAATAAACCTCAGTTATTTAACTGAGGTTTATTATTAAAGTTTGGTCTTTCATGAATAGTTATCATTATTGCGCAACAAATTAAAATTCTATAGCAAATAAAGACTACGATGAATAAATAGGTTACTCGTATAAATATGATACTTTTAATAACTTTAAGACTTTTAACAGGTAATCTTTTAAAGATTTAACAAAACTATTGAATTAATTAAATAACATATCTTTATAAATTATCAATCATATTGCATCTAATTAACCCAAAGTTACCTTGATATAAAACTAAAATTATCTACAAATTTTACGCAATTCATTTCACTCCTCTTTCAATAAAAAAGCTATTTAATTAGCTGGAAATCTATGATTAATTAAAATCAATTGGGATGATAACTGGGTAATACAGTTAATATTAACGCTGATGGTGTTTTGATAAAAAGCTAAATTGATTCAATATAGTTTAATAAACTAACTAAAGAGATAAAAAAATTATTACTGTAGAATTGAGTAAAACAGTTTGGGGGATTAAAAAAATATTGAAATTTAACGATTATCGGTCTAACATAAAAACAGGTTAGTCTAATTCACAATGATGAATTATATAACTACCTACTGGTGAAGTAATTCACATGCCTAATTAAAAAAATTGCATTATGTCAGATTGTAAAATCATCGGATTTTTATCCGAAAACAGTGAAAGGGGAGTATCAATAGCAATATTGATGGATCCTGATCGTTCAATTGTTAAATTAGTAGCAATGCGAAACGGCGAACAAATTGAAGGTACCATTGGAGTTGAATTAACTTCAAAGCGTTTTGATAGACTGATAGATGATTATCCTGATCTAAAGAAACGTAAGTATCATGTCTATGGCATGTGTAAAGTGGATTACAATGTATTATATTCTGATTCATCTGATGAAACCACAAATGAAATTAGTTCAAATTCTAATGATCATCTACGGATTCAAAATAAAATCGTAGATGCACTTGCAACTACTTTGGCGTTTCTTTTCCTAATAGGATTAGTGTGTATTTCTGTTTATCTTATAGGCAAATTCGTACTTGCTGTATTAGTGTACATTTTTGACCATTTGAAATTTGATTAATCTAACCAAATAAACCTCAGTTATTTAACTGGGGTTTATTGTTATAGTTTGTTCTTTCATAAATAGTTATCATTATTGCGCAACAAATTAAAATTCTACAGCAAATAAAGACTACGATGAATAGATAGGTTACTCGTATAAATATGATACTTTTAATAACTTTAAGACTTTTAACAAGTAATCTTTTAAAGATTTAACAAAACTATTGAATTAATTAAATAATATATCTTTATAAATTAAAATCCAATATAACAAGATAAAAAACAAGTTAAATTATGTACTTTTTATTGATACACTTCTAAATTAAACACAAAACCCTAACATCATTGTATTCTATGTTTTATGATAGAATATATGTTTAGTTATTTGCTTCATAATTTAATTACCGCTTTAAATCTGGTACATAAATGAAATCAACAAACAATAAATTTTCTGTAGCGCCCATGCTCGATTGGACCGATAAACATTGTCGGTATTTTCATCGGATATTGACCAAACAAACTTTACTGTATACCGAAATGGTAACAACAGGAGCAATCTTATTTGGTAAAGGGAATTACCTTGATTTTAACGTCGATGAACATCCTATTGCTTTACAACTTGGCGGAAGTGATCCCAATGCATTAGCACAGTGCGCTAAATTAGCTCAAAATCATGGTTATGATGAAGTAAATCTTAATGTTGGCTGCCCTTCAGATCGCGTTCAAAATGGCATGTTTGGTGCGTGCTTAATGGGAAATGCTGATTTAGTGGCTAAATGTATTGAGTCCATGCAAGAACAAATTGATATCCCCGTAACGGTTAAAACACGAATCGGGATCGATGATCTAGATAGCTACGCTTTTTTATGCCAATTTATTGAAACAGTGCTACCTTATACTAACACGTTTATTGTACATGCACGTAAAGCATGGTTATCCGGACTTAGCCCTAAAGAAAATCGTGAAGTTCCACCACTTGACTATGAACGAGTTTATCAACTCAAACGAGATTACCCTAACTTAACTATAGCCATCAATGGTGGTGTTAAAACGATCGACGAAATAAAACACCATTTAAATTATGTTGATGGCGTCATGGTGGGACGAGAAGCCTATCAGAATCCCATGTTATTAGCACAAATTGACTCCCAAATCTTTGGCTTAGATACGCAACCCATAGATCCAATAGCGGCAATACGATGTCTTTATCCTTATATCGAACAACAACTTTTACAAGGTGCTCAACTTAATCACATTATGCGTCATACATTGGGTATTTTTAATGGACAAAAAGGTGCAAAACAATGGCGACGCTATCTTAGCGAAAATGCACATAAAAAAGGGGCAGGGATTGAAGTTGTCGAACATGCTTTAAACTTTATTCAGTAACATTGCCAGCGTCATCCTGTTATTATGGTTGTTTAAAAATTAAGCGTAATTGCAGGTGACAAGCAAATCGTTATATACTATTAAGCCATTTTCATGAAGGTCTAAATTCTGTGCGGTTAAATACAAGTCAGCAACAAGCTGTTGAATATGTTTCTGGCCCTTGCCTGGTCTTAGCCGGTGCAGGTTCGGGAAAAACACGGGTTATAATAAACAAAATTGCTTACTTAATTCGTGTTAAGGAATATTTGCCACGCCACATTGTTGCTGTGACCTTTACCAACAAAGCCGCGCGTGAAATGAAAGAGCGTATTGCTCAATCACTCAGCAAACAAGAGGCAAGAGGGCTCAAAATCTCGACTTTTCATACACTGGGTTTGGATATTGTTCGTCGAGAATATAAACATCTTGGCATTAAAGCTAACTTTTCCTTATTTGATGATCATGATCAAACGGCATTACTTAAAGAACTGACTCAACAATGGTTAGATGGCGATAAAGATCTCATAAATCAATTGCGTTCAACTATTTCGAATTGGAAAAATGATATTGTCGACTCAACAATAGCCATAGCTAGGGCTCAAACCAACAAAGAAAAGTTATTTGCTCATTGTTATCAGCTTTATGAAAAACAATTAAAAGCTTGCAGTATATTGGATTTTGATGATCTTATCTTATTGCCTACCTTATTATTAAAAAATAATGAAGAAGTTCGAGAAAAATGGCAAAATCGAGTTCGTTATCTTCTTATTGATGAATATCAAGATACTAATACCAGTCAATATGAATTCATTAAATTATTAGTCGGTAATCGAGCCAAATTTACTGTTGTAGGCGATGATGATCAATCGATCTACTCATGGCGAGGAGCCCGCCCTAAAAATTTAATTTTACTCCAACAAGATTTTCCTAATCTAGAAGTTATAAAACTCGAACAAAATTATCGATCTTCCGGGAGAATTTTAAAAGTTGCAAACATTTTAATTGAAAATAATCCCCATATATTTGAAAAAAAACTATTTTCAGAACTGGGTTATGGTGAACAGCTTAAAGTTATCTCTGCCGATAGCGAAGAGTCCGAAGCCGAAAAGGTGATTAATGATTTAATTGGTCATCGATTTGCGAATAACAGCCAATATGGTCAATATGCAATTTTATATCGTGGAAATCATCAAGCCAGATTGATCGAAAAAATGTTAATGCAATACCGGATCCCTTATCGAATTTCGGGGGGGACTTCCTTTTTTGCTCGAACTGAAATTAAAGATCTCATGGCCTACCTGCGATTATTGACAAATCCCGATGATGATAATGCGTTCATACGCATTATCAACACGCCAAAACGTGAAATAGGGCCAGTCACGATCCAAAAACTAGGGGAATGGGCAAATCATCGAGCTGTCAGTTTATATCAAGCAAGTCATGATATGGGATTTACGGAAGTATTATCTGGCAAACGAATGGAAACGCTACAACTCTTTATTCAATGGTTTGATTCACTAATTCAAAAATCCCATAATGAACCCATGGAAGCTATTCACGAGTTACTGCATGGAATCCATTATGAAAGTTGGATTTATGAAACATCGCCTTCACCAACCGCAGGACAAATGCGAATGCGCAATGTAGAGCAATTAATCAGTTGGTTAAATGATATGTTACAAGGTGATGACATTGACGAAGGCATGACACTTGAACAAGCTGTAGCAAGATTTACCTTACGGGATATGCTAGAACGCAACGAATCCGAAGAAGAACTCGATCAAGTTCAGCTTATGACGCTTCATGCATCTAAAGGACTAGAATTTCCTTATGTTTATTTGGTCGGCATGTCTGAAGGGGTTTTACCGCATCAAAACAGTATTGATGAGGACAATATAGAAGAAGAGCGCCGTCTTGCTTATGTTGGCATTACCCGTGCACAACAAGAACTCACTTTTTCCTTTAGTCGTCAACGCAAACAATTTGGCGAAACAGTCTACGTAGAGCCAAGCCGTTTTTTGCTGGAACTTCCTCAAGATGATCTCAATTGGATAGATGAACGAACAAAATTATCCCCTGAGAAGAATATGCAACAAGGACAAAGCAGACTTGCTATGTTAAAAGCGCAGATAGCCAATGCTAAATAAATATCAATTACAATTAAACTTGATTCGAAAAAATTTAAAAACAGGCGGAAAAAAGCAGATAGAAATTTAAAATTAAAATTTCCAAATAGAAAATGTTTAAGTGATCGATAGAAGTTAAATAAAACCGATAAACAGGTAACCTAAAAATACCGTTATAACGATTAGCAAATATAGACAAATAAAACGATAAATTGATGATATTTTGATAATCTAAGCAGACAAACGACTAAAAATCATTGACGGATCGAAATAGCTTTATATAATACACAGCGTTAAATCAACAAATCAATGATAACATGTCTCCTTAGCTCAGCTGGATAGAGCAACGGCCTTCTAAGCCGTAGGTCACAGGTTCGAATCCTGTAGGGGACGCCATTTCATCAATGACTCACAATGCCCGACCAGGATTAAATCCTTATCTAGACTATACTTTTTATAGTTTCCAACACGACCTAGTACGATCATGAACGATTGACAATGCCAATCTATTAACGGTATAGTTACGGTAAATTCTAATACAGCAACAAAAAATACTGTAAATAGGCTAATTGTAAAAGCCATTGAATCTGCAAAGCCAAGACAAACATCCAGTAGAACAAGCCAAATAATCCACCTAGATTCACCACGTATGTGCAAAGTAAGGTGAAAATTAATCTTGCAGTTTATTAACTCATAAACTTTCTAAAACCTATCTTTGATTTTCACATTAACAAAATTTTTTTAGTCATAATCATCTCTAAAAAAGCCCTCAAAAGAAGGCAAAGTATATAAGATGCTCGCCTTTTCGAGCTATCAGTATTCATAAATTCACCCGTAAATAATTTTGTGAATAATGTATTTGGCTGTATAGTGTGCTTTATTTATACACGAGAAACAGATATGAATATATTTAAGAGATTAGTGAAAGGCGATCTAGGCCTAGCTGTAACTTTTTGGGTGTTCGGTGTTTTATTTAGTGTGATTCTAATTGTAATTTATTTTGCAATTACTTCTATTTTCAACGCATATCACGTTCCAACATCGTTTAGAATTAGCGTAATTTTATTTATTTATTCAATTAATTTTTTAAATTCGATTCTGGTTCTTGTCGGTTTATTTAATCTATTAAAAAATAATGGCGTTACTTATTGGAGAGTGATAGCTATGGTTGTTTGGTTATGCGCGACAGCATATTCAGTCTATGATGACAGCTGCGACATACTACATTTAGTTACGCAGTAGTCTTGCAACTGTTTACATCTGTATTTTTAACATGTAAGCACTCTGAAGCGTTATAAATCGAAGCATGTAATTAGAAAAATTCTCTAATTATTAGGCCATCCATTAAGGTGGGGTGACCAACATCAATTCTGTTCAAATTAGATATCTCTCACTGAAGGGCATTTATTTTGAATATTATCTAGACCATTCAGCCTGTGTGGTGGTTTACTTTCACAGTTTATCATGTCACCCTTCACTAAGCGGGATCAGCAAACAGTAATCGCCTCTAATCACTGGTTACTGCATAATCGTAGCAATTTATTTACTAAAGAACTTGGTGTCTCGAGGCTAGAAGTGATTAGGTCGCTTAACCAATGTGTGCTGTTGATAATTATTCTCAATAACTTCTGTGTGATCATATGTCCTAATTAGCTATTTTAATATTTTTAACTTTTTAAATAAATTGTATTTTTTCTCTAACTATATTGCTGACTTCTTTTATTTTGATGTCAAAATATAATTCAATTTCATTAAGAATAATTAGATATCGTAATATTATTTGTTTATTGTACACGCCGTGCAATAAATGTTAGTGAGTACAAATTTTAGGCATATCTAAACCGCATCGTGCGGTTTGAATATGGATTTTTAATACTGATATTGAGCATTTATTTTGGTAAACGCAATATAATATCTTGTAATACAGATATAGCCTTTTCATCCCTTTTCTTAAAGTAATCGATTGATTTATAGTTGATCCAATTATTTAATTCAATATTGAATTTAGTTATTATTTCATTTGGATATAGTCTTGCTTTAACTGGTTGTCTTTTCCCATCATCAAAGACATGTTCATATGTCGGGAAATTTGTTGGATCATAGCCATTGTTGCTAAGCCAATTGCTAAACATTTTACCTAATGCTATGTCTGGCATTATATTGTTAGGAATAGTATAACCTCTTTGCTCTAAAGGCGCTAACAGTTTTAAAGTCATTTGGTCAAGCATGGAAAAGTGTGTTGGCGGGATTTTTTCTCTATTTATTAAATATCTTTTAATATGGAAAGGTAGATTGGAATAATTTTCGTGTTTACCGCTCATCCAATCAACAACCCATTTTGATATTAAAACAGCAAATTGAGGAGATGCCCATTGACCTAGATTAATTGCCACTTGTGGATGGACCCATACTCCTTGATTTTTTGGTGCTCCTTTATTAACCGTATGAATTAATTCAGAAACATTAATCTTTATTTCGGAAGAAAGGGCAATTAAGAAATCAGTTGTTTGCTTTAATCCGACATAATCATTTAATTTTTTGCCGCACGACTTACAAATAGCAGTAGCATTAACATATCCATCGAAAGCTCGTTGTGGTATTACATCAGTTCCTGTTTTATGTACTATGAGTGGGAAATCAAAAGCTAATTGTTTATCCATAATTTCATCCATTATAAATTTATTTTTTAAACTTTGTACACTACTTTAAATTGTTTGTGTTATCTATTTTATTGCAAGAAAAACCACCAAATCGGTTATCCATGCTTCCTCAATAACATGGATTGGCTTAACATAACCTTTCCATGTATATAAAGTTGATCAATCTCATCTTCGCTAATATCCCATTCTTTGTATTTTTTATTATCGGATATTACAATAAGTTTGTTCTTGATTTTTTGAAGACGTTTTACGTATAGACACTGTCCAAAAGTAAAAACATAAATGCCATCACCAATGAACTCCTTCTTTGAGACATCGACATAAATAGCATCACCACTATCGAATGTTCCCTGCATCGAATCACTGGCTATATTAATAATTTTCAAATCACTAGCATTAATACCCTTAAATATTATTTTTGCTTGATCTAAATCATATTTCACCAATTTAATAACTTGCATAACATCAGAATCAATATAACCTTTACCTGAATAAGAAGTAATATCTAAAACTTCGATGTAAAAATTATCGTCATTGAATTCGTTCGGGGTGATGTTTTCTGAAGCAGAACCATCGGAATTTATAATGATTTTATTAATTTCCAATGTTTTCATTATTGAGCTGATTATATCGGTATCTGGTTTTCGTCTACCCGACAACCAGTGAGCAATACTACCTTGGGTAACATTTAATTTTTCAGCCAAACTCTCCTGAGTTTCACCTAACATTCTCATTTTATTTTTTACTATATTTTGCCATGTGTTAAGCATAAAACTTCTCCTTAACTTAAATTATTACAGTTTGTTTTTAATAGACAACTAACAAAATGTAATATTTTTGATCAAATTAAATTACATTATGTAATACTATCAATGGGTTGTTATTAAGCAACAGAATTTAAAAATTAAGGCAAATAGTAATCATGCTATATGCTTAAGCGATAAAATTTGTTTTTTGAAAGTTCATATTTTGTATTTTGAAAAAGAGATAGGTATTTAATCAATATTTTTAAATTTTGATTCGAACTTAACGACGTTTAAATTAATGATTTGGTTTTTACTAATCCAACTCATTGCGTGTTTTGAAGAGCAATATATTGCTTCAACGGAAGATGGAACTTACCCTGAATTATGATCAATTCGTTCAATATATTGGACATTTGATAATCACTTAAAAATTGCGAGAAATTTATTATTCTGTGACAACATTAATTAATTAAGGATTCATGCATGATGCGAAAAATTTTACTCGTTTATATCAATATATGATGATAGAACAGTTAGTTTTAAAATTAATATTATATTCTTTGGTGAATTATTAATTAAAGAATAAAGATCCTTATTCACCTGAATTAAAAATGAATATTTATGTGTCTTCTGAATTAATGAATTTGATGTTATTAAGTTAAACTTCTTGATTATTGTCTGGTTTAATTGTTTATCAATTTTGTTTTAACCTAACTGAATAATCATGGTCATCATTTTCTAAGAAAAAGCGGAAAATTCATTTCCGCTTTTTTAATAAAATAACCAGTTTATAACTTTAATGCTTGAACACTTTGTACTAAGTCAGCTAGTTGGGTAACAATTTGGTTACCGGTATTCGCTTCGTCACCACCTAGTGTTTTATTGCGCATAAAGTCAGCTTTGATTTGTTGCCAACGTTTAGTTTGTTCTTTTGTTAACACCCCTCGAATTTCAGCAAGTTTAAGCAGATTTTCTTCTGCGCCGTTGGTCAGCAGTTGTGCCTCGCCCAAGTAGTGATCTTCAATAATTTGATTGAGTTCATCATCATTCATTACGGAAGAAACTTTTTCGGCTAATTTGTTCATGTTTCGATAACTACCTTGTAACTTGAACGGCGGTTCTGTTCGATATTTATCGGATTGCGCTGCGCTAATAATGTATTGCTGGTTGACTTTAAAGACCACTTCTCGAATTTTCAGTAAATGACGCAGTACGGCTACAATTTCGCTAATTTCCGCTTGGCTATAGGCATAGCTAAGTTCGTTGGTGTTGAGCGGTTTTCCTTGCGCATGGTCGATAAACTGATATAGGTCATTAAGATCACGCAGTGCCAATGGCGATAATATTGGATTTGATGTTAAGCAGTTTTCAATGTAACTTGATGCAAACACTTCATCCATGCCACCTAAAACTTCACCTAAGTTATAAATATCTGCACGGTTGGCTAACATGTCAGGGATTTTGAAAACTTCACCCGATTCGGTATAAGGGTTGCCAGCCATAATGACACAGAATTTTTTACCCCGTAGGTCATAGGTTTTGGTTTTTTCTTTCCATACCCCTTCAATTCGGCGAGAACCATCACATAACGAAATAAATTTTTGTAAAAATTCTGGGTTAGTGTGTTGAATATCGTCAATATAAAGCATGACGTTATTACCCATTTCGAGCGCTAAATTGAGTTTTTCAAGTTCTTGTCGTGCGGTGGCATTTGGCGCTTGCTGTGGATCGAATGATAATACGCTGTGTCCTAGTGCCGGGCCGTTAATTTTCATAAATATTAAGCCAAGTCGATTAGCCACATATTCCATTAAGGTTGTTTTACCGTAACCTGGTGGCGAGATAAGTAGTAATAACCCCATTAAGTCAGTACGGCGACTTTCACCGACAGTGCCCATTTGTTTTGCTAAATTGTCCCCAATGATTGGTAAATAAACTTGGTTGATCAGTTTATTACGCACAAATGAACTGAGTGGTTTAGCTTTGAATTCTTCAAGATGTAATTGCTCACGTTGTTCATCCAGCACTTCTTGACGCAGGCTTTGGTAATGTTGGAATTGCGGTATAACGACACGTGATTGTTTACGCATGCGACTAAAGAAGTCATCAAGATTGATTTGTAACACCCCTTGTGTAATTGAAGGGTGTTCACCTAATAAATCATTGACGGTGATATCCAGTTCAATTTCGCTGATTGCTAAAGTGATGTTACTTTCTTTATCCAACATGCATAGTAAAGTGGCTTCGGCGATGTATTCACTCAATTTTTGATATTGGGGTAGGGTACAAAGCCCTTTAAACCAACTTTCAATAAGATTCCAACGGTCAGCCAGTCGTTTTTTGAGATTTAATTGCGATTGGTTAAAATCACTCCACATGTGCGATTCTTCTAATCGAGTATTTAATTCTTCATATAAATAATGGCTATATTTGCTTAACGTAAATTGTTGTGGAATTTCAGCTAAGACATAGCTTAAGTATTCGCTTGCCTGTTTAATATGGTAAGGTTCATGTTCGATTGGCTGTTTTTGTAAGAATAGAGTGAGTTCAACCGATATTTCGTGTTGTAGATTTTTTAATCCTTCTTCATGTCCAAATAATGCTTGTATATCCTTACACGTTTTGGCTCGTTCTGGCCATAATCTGACGATATCATTTTTTTGGTTGTGATACCAAAATAGTATCGCTAAGCTACGTGCTAGAGGATTGTATCTGAGTAGTTTGGCGGCTTCACCAAGTGGAACAATTTTCGATAATATTTTTACCGCATCGTGATCATGTATCCCTTTTTCATAACCTTCTCGATAGCGTAAGGCAGCGTAGTCACGTACCGTTTTATTTAGAATTTCGGGTTGATTCAGTTGGCTGATTAAATCTTCATAACTTAAATTATGTTCTTTTTTTAATGCCGAGTTGATGATCGAATAGGCAAGATACTCTGCTCGATAGACAGTAGGGGATTCAGATTCAAGCGAAATAGTCCAAAAAGGTTGATAACTTTCTAATTTTGGATGGACTATTTTTTCTTGGTAATCTGTACCGGTCAATTGTAAGTAAAGATGATGTTCTTTGGGTACAATGGTTAGGTCAAGTTCTTGTGTGTTGACGCTAAATTTATGTCTTGGCCCTAATTTAATGACATTTCCACCCGATTCAAAAATTTCGGATTTGTCACGTAAAGAACGTATTGCTTGATCTCTGGCACTTTTGAAGCGTGATTCAATATCATCAGCTTTGACATTATCAAAAAGCGCACGTAATTTTTCGACTATTTCACGAATTTTCAGCGCTAAAGGATCGGCAACAAAAAAGGCATTGAGTTCGTTTTGATCTGAAAATTTAGCGGTTCGTCTTGGAATACTGTCTAAAATTCTATCAGCAGCAGTGAGTAGCGATTCCGTTCGTCTTGTTCGATCTTCCAGTAGCGCTTGTTTGTGCGTTTCGAATGATTCTAAGATTTCTTCACGTTTTGCCAGTATGTCATTTAAAAACTCTTCACTTTCGCTAAACTGATTTTCCAGTTCTTCAAGTTGAACTAATAGCCTTGATAGTTCATCGTCACATTTTTCTGGCGTGGTGGCTAAGCTTAATGCACTGGCAATACTTTGACTAAATAGTTTGAATTGCGCACCAAATTGCGCCACCATTTCAACACTGGATAGATTTTTCCGTTTTTGGTTAATGCGTGCTTTGGTTTGATTGAGTTTGGCATAAACTTCGGCGATCGATTCAATGATTTTGGTTTGTAGTGTTACGTCATCAAATTTTAATGATGCCATTAATTGCGAAAGCATATCTAAGTTTTCAGACATTTGGTCAGTGGTTTTTATCGGTTCGATAAGTTTGGCGACTGTGTCTGCTTTAGTAAGATATTTTTCAATTTCATCTATTTGGGTGATAAACGGTTCAAGGGCTTTATCACTGCCTAAAAATTCGGCTGTCGCTAAAGATACGATAGATTGGCGTTCTTTTAAGGCTTTTTCCATTATGTCGATCTGATTCAAATCAATATAACGGTAGGTTCTTAATGTCACTAAACTACCTAACTGCATTTTTATCGCATTTAGCGCATCGACATATTCTTGTGTTTCTTGCCAGCTGTCGGGATAGAGTTTGGCTAATAAGTCTTGTTGGTTTGAAATCGCTTCACGCATGGCGCTTTCAGATTGTCGGCGTATGCTTTCCACTTTTTCATATTCATCTATCACTAATTCACTCGTTTGTATAATGTTACGTAGTACAGGCGTAAAAGATAGATTTTTCTCGTCGTTGAGCCAAAAATAGCTGTCAAATAACCGTTTTGTGTCTTCACTTAGTTTGCTGTATAGTTGGGATGAAACCGATTGGTTATCAATTTCACGTGCAATAAAGTAAAGATCTGAAATCCCTCTGACCAGTTCTGCATTACCAATCTTGCCTAAAAAACTGTTGTTAGTTGGTTGTGTTGCTGCAAATTCGTCACTATAAAAGGGGGTTTGCCAAATTTGCATTGGATGAACACGAGTCGGGTCGTTATTTTCACCTTCAAATACCACCATTCGACCGTCTTCAAACACTGCATAACCATGACCTAAAATTGGATTATCAAGTTTTCGTTCGATCATATTGTAGTTGAACAATGCTAAGCGACCTGAACTTGGTTCATAAAATATGTAGAGAACATCTTCCCCATTAGGTGAACGTCTGATACGTCTAAATCTCATACCCGACATGGATTGATCGAAAGTTTTATATTCCCCATTTTGTAGATAATATCCACCAGGAAAGATTACACCATGATCTTCTGGTAGCTGAATACAGGCTTGTCCAATAAAATCGATACGTTGGGCTTTTTGAGTGAGGGTGTTATAGATTAAATAGCGCCAGTTTTCTTCACGATACGGTAAGACTTTTAGCAAAATTAAGGATCCGACTTTTGCGTATTCAATTTTGGCATCATTAATGGATTGATTTTTATCGAGTACTTCTTCACTGTAGATTCCCAGCCCGTCATTGGTGTTGTTTTCACATTTTATGGTTAAGTCACCGCCAATGGTTTCAACAAAAACAGTATCTAAAATATTTACATGAGGGAATCGTCCATTGACGATATTGTCACGTGTGGTTTCAATCCATTCAAAATCGTAAGCTGGTGGTAGCGCTATATCACGTTCACCACGATTATCAATGTAATCAATGGTTTTTTTATCACTCGAAATTGACCAACGAAAAACACGAATGTCACTGACTCGCTCACCAATTTGGAAACTGGCAAGTAGCTTTCCATCTCGTTCAACTAATTGAAGTAATTGTGCATTTTTATAATAGGTGTAGAGTTCATTAAAATCTTGAACAAAACGATCAATATTTAAAAAGGTATTGGATAGATCAACTGAATCGGCTTCGTAATTGCCATCTCGTTCTACAAGTTGATAAAGCGAGAATACGTCTTCGATTTTGGTCTCTTTTTTTAATCCTAGAAAGACGTTGTAACCAAAAAGTAACCAATCACCAAATCGAACTATGTCTCTGGCAATACAGTTATTTTCAGTTCTGATGCGAATACGTCCGATAATTGACATGTCACTTTTGCCAAATTCGGTCAGTCGTTGTTGATTTAGGGCTTCGGTTTTTTGGTTTAGTTCTTGTCCTAGCGAAGTCAAACGTTTACGAAGGATTTCATAAGCACCGCCTTCGGCGACCGCTTTATCGAGTGTTGTTTGTTGTTCGTTTTCTTGTTCTATTTCTGCCATTTTTAACTCTTGATCATTATCCAGAAAGGCGATTGTTTTCGGTAGGCTATGATTGCCTTACCGAAAACAGGTGATAGTGATAATGTTGTTTTAATCATTATCAATAATGTGCAGTTGGGTTAGCTGTCACTTTCTTTTTTGCTATCCGATGGTAAAAATTGTTTAGCTAATGCTTTTAAATCAGTATTTTTTAATTTGTCTTTGATATCAATGTCTTTATTTCCGGATAGGCGTGATAAGACTGATTGTAGAACAGATTGCAGAACAGGGCTTTGGTTAACTGTTCCTTCAATTGCTTTACCTACGCTAATGGCTTTAGAGAAGCTGTTAAAGAAGTTGTCATTACCGCCAACAATTTCAATATTTGCTTTACTAAATGCAGCTGCAAGTACGTCTGCTTGTTCTTTAGCGATTTCTTTATTCGCTGCAATTGCTGCCATTGCTTGTTCAAAGCCTTTTTCGAGTGCCAAGCGGAACTCTTCATGATTTTTAGATTGTTCACTCATAGTGCCCATTGCTTGGAATTTTTCAATTAAACCATTTGCTTCAGCGGTTAGGCGTTCACGTATAATCAGTGCTTCAGCCAGACCTTGTTCTTTCATTGCAGCGGCTTTAGCAAATCCAATGCGTTCATCACCACGTGCTTGAGCGGATAGTTTTTCTTCCAGTATTTTCGCTTCAGTTAGACCTTGTTTTTCAGTTGCTGTCGCTTTCGCTTCAATGACTTTTGCTTCAGATAATCCTTTTTCTTGATTTCCTCTTGCTTCTGCTAATAAGGTTTCAGCGGTAATGTTGGCTTTGACTAATCCTTCTTTTTCTTCCGCTTCGGCACGTGCTTTACGAACTTTTGCTTCAGCAAGTCCAATTGCCGCTTCTTCCGCTTCTATACCTTGAGCAAGTTGTTTTTTCGCTTCGGCTTGTTTTGCAGCAGCTTCAAGTTCGGCTTGTGCCATGGTGCTAAGTTCGACCGCACGATGTTTCGATGCTTGTTCATCCGCTTCGGCTTGTTTAACTTGTTTGACTAATTCTTGCTCTGCTCGTGCTTCGGCTTCGATAATTGTTGTTTGTTTTTCTCGATCCGCTTTGGATACTTCACGCACTTCTTTGATGTTTTCTTCTTCAATCGCAACGGTTTTTTCAACGGCAACACGTTCACGAATCACATTGGCAATATGTTTCTTTTCTTCTTCAAGAACTTTATCTTTTTCGATTCGTTGTAATTCAACTTCACGTTCACGAGCGACGATTTCAAGTGAGCGAGCACGTTCAACACGTTCTTCTTCAATGGCAATTGCACGTAGGCGGTTTTGTTGTGCAACTTCTACTTCACGTAGACGATTTTCTTCACGAACTTCGATTTCTTGTTGCGATTGAATTCTTGCTTGTTCAGCTTTTAATCGCTCTTCTTCTTGAACTTTTAATGTTTCAGCTTGTTCACGTGCTCGAATCGTTTCAATTTCACGTTTTTGACGGGCTTCTGCATCGGCTTGTTGACGCTCAAGTTCTAATTTAGCTTCAATCGTTTCTGTGTCTTTTTTCTTTAAAGCTAATTCAAGATCTCTTTCCCGTTTGTTGGTTTCATCTTTATGAATAGCGGTGATAGCCGTGATTTTGTTAATCCCTTCCGCATCGAATATATTATCGGGATCGAGTGATTTAATTGGTGTTTGTTCTAAGTAATCGATAGCGACATCTTCTAACGCATAACCGTTAAGATCTTTTCCAATCACATCAATGATTCGTTCACGGAAATTCATCCGATCTTCAAAGAGTTTGGCGAGTTCGAATTGTTTACCAACTGTTTTCAACGCTTCCGAAAATTTAGCACTAAATAGGGTGCTGACCGCTTTTTGATCTGACGCACGATCAACGCCGATCGATTTTGCCACTTTTAACACATCTTCAGTGGTTTCATTAACACGTAAATAAAAGGCTACACAAATATCTGCACGTAGATTATCTTTACAGATTAATCCGTCTTTGCCTCGACGTTCTACATCAAAAGTAATCAATGATATTTTCATAAATTCTTTTTTGTAGATTACAGGATAGACTAACGCGCCAGTAAAGTGTACCTTCGGTCTTGACGTCATATCGTTAACAATAAGTGCAGTACCTTGCGGCACTTTTATATAAAATGCTTTAAATAATAAGAAAAATCCAACAATAACAATGAATATAATTCCGATTGTTAACAAGAAAAATATGACTGTATCTTGATTGATTGACATGATTTGTTTTTCTCCAAAAAAATAATTTTGTTATCCATTAAACTCGTCGAGGCTAATAATTTCATAGCTATTATTTGTTTTATCATAGCTTAGCAAAATGGCTTTATCGCCACGTTTGAATTGATATGATTCGTTACATCTAACTTGTAAGATTAGACCTGCTCCACCGTCTTCATACGTTGCTTCACCTTTGGTTTCGCTGACAGTACTGGAACGGATTTCAACAGTTTGACCTAATAATGATTTATGACTATTGGCTGTATTGAGTTTGCTAAAAATAGGGCGTAGAGGTTTTATTGTAAATGCGGTTAAGTACACCGCCGCGATGAAGGCAGTTATGAAAATTATTAATCCTAATAAGTAGTAAATTAGCGCATAATGACTAATTGGTATCATGAAAAAACGAAAAGAAAAATAGCAGATTGACCATCCAAATAAAGAGATTAGGGTAATGACTAATGTCATGGGGACTTCGTTGAATCCTAACTTCATGAGTAAACCGCTAAATCCTGAAGCTGGATTATCAGTTGATAATTGTTTGACATCTATATCAAAATCAATGTCTAAGCAATCAACCGTTAAAACGCCAATTGATGCAACCAACCAATACAGTACGCAAATCGTGACTAATCCACTAAAAATGACGACTGGAAAAGAAAAAAAGATTCCCCAGAAAAGATCCATTATATTTCCTTAAATTTCATTCTTCCAAATAGCGATATTTATAATTTTTAAGTTTAAAAAATAAATAACTATTTTAGTTTGTTTGTTTTTCTTTTAATCTGGCTAAAATTGCCATCGCGCTTTGATTGCCTGTTTTAATTCCTGCTGCTTCGAGCTTGTTATCAAGTGAACTTTCATTTTCTGCTGTTGCCAGTTCATTTTTTGCTTCAATAATGGCAGCATTTTTTTCCTGACGTTTTTTGATACGTTCTAAAGAATCTAACGCCGTTTGTAATTTAGCGGTCGAACTTCCATAACGTTGAGCAATCGCAGTTTGAGCTTTTTGCACGCTTTCGGTCGCTTTGACAATATCAACTTGTTGTTTTAAATTGCGAATGTTAATTTCAGTTTGTGAAATGGTTTGACGCAAGTTTTTTACACTGTCAGAAAAATAGATCACTTGTTTTTGGTAGTTATCATGTTCGTTTTCAAGTGTCACTAATTTTTCAGCAATTTCTAATGCAAGTTCTTCATTATTTGAATCTAATGCTTTTACTGCGTAGCCTTCATATTCAGTAATTTGAGTTTTAACTCTTTTTGCTTCTTTTTCCGCTATTTTTTGTTGAGCAAGAACGTTGGCAAGCGACTCTTTCGCTTGTTTAAGTTCTGCATCGGCGTCTCGGATTTCTTGATCCAATATGCGCAAAGCTTGGGTATCGATAATGGATTCACCGGCTTCGTTAATACCGCCTCGTAGTGCCGTAATCAGTTTTTTGAAAATGGTCATTGTTTAATCTCCTTATTGTTGATATTTATTCTGTAGTTAAATATTAAAGTAATGTTCGTAAGCTTCGGTCGCTTTGATCACATTATCGGATAAGGTTTCTAATTCATAAATGACATTACTTAGTATCGATGTCGCACTAAGCGCACCATACATAATATAGTTAACTGAGCCATCTCCCGTTTTTTCAATCGCAATGGTTGATAATGGGAAAAGTTTACGAGTGCATAAAATTTCTTCGTTAAATTGGGATTGTTGTTTAATTATATTAACAGGCCAAAGTAGCGCTTCAACAATAATTTGTTGATTTGATACACTTAAAAATAGTGGTAAGTCACCATATTCATGCATGATAATATGCAAACAAGCATCAACACCATCAATGATTTCGATACTTGCAGAACCTTGTTTAACTAATTCAGAATTGTTTAATTCATCATAAAGATCTGTAATTAACCAAACTTTATTATTTTTCATTTCGTTATATTCCTGTTTATCATTAAAACGCTGGTTGTTTATTACCAAAGGTTGTCGAAATTGCTTTTCAATGTCGAGTAACCTTGAAGTATTTTCTGGCAAAATCCAAACTTCTTTTTTGATTAAGCCCTGATCACGCAGACGTTGTCGATACTGCTGCTGATAAAAAGCCGAGCTTTTTGTCTCTTTCATTTTTTTCATAAAAATTAGTTAAGATTTTGTTAGTGTTTAATGTGAACAATATTATCATAAAAACATTACATGTAAACATTACATGTAATGTTTTTTTATGATGATTATTTATTCATGAAAAATTGAGTTATTTTTAAATAATTATTTGATTAATTGTGCTTTATTAATAGTTGTCTGTTGAGCAGCCATTAACGATAGGATAATTAATCTTTATTCAGCGCCATATTATTGAATAAATTTGAAACGTGTTCAATTCGATTTGTTGTTTTTTTTGATGTACCGAATTTTAGGCTAGCTTGATCTCCTTTTCTAACAAAAACCCGCATAAGCGGGTTAATTGTCAACATTATGTTATCAGGCGATTTTAAAAATCGATATCTAAGCCGAGTTGGAATGTTCGACCCGGTGCAGTAAATAGATCGAGGTATTTACGATCAGATGAACGATATAACTTGTTATTACTTAAATAATCCCAGTATTTTTGGTCGGTAAGATTATAAATACCACCACTTAACTTGACGTTTTTAGTGATGTTAACATAGCTGGTTAAGTCAATGACACCATGTCCTGCGATTCTAAAATATTCTTCTTTTGAATCAGGAATGGGTTTACCATCATTGTTATAGGATTCCCGTGAAGTTGGGGTGGTTTTTTTGCCTTTTTGGAAAGTTGCATTAATTGCAATACCATAAAATTTATTTGGATCATCCCATGCTAAACCAATGGTACTTTTGAGTGGGGCGATAGAGTCCATTTCAACATATTTGTCACCTAAATAGCTCGATTTTGATTTACCTTGGTTGTAGCCGATTGCAAATTTAGCTGTTAAGCCATTAGCTTGGTCGAACCATGAACCAAAATTAAATTCACTGCTTAATTCGGCACCATAAATGTGCGCTTTATCACGGTTTTCGGCTTGATAAACCAGTCGATTACCCGTTCCGACAAAATCTTTTTTATAGCGTGTGTAAGCGATAAAATTTTTGTATTTATTGTAGAAAGCTGCGGTGGATAAGGTTATTCCTGTCATGGGATGACCTTTAACACCTAATTCAAAATTGTCGCTTGTTTCGGTTTTGAGATTAGAGTCACCAACCAGTACATACATGGTGCTATGCGCTAAATAAGAACCATAAAGTTGATTTTGGTTTGGCATTTGTGCGCTGCGTTTATATTGTAGGTAAGCTGTAAAATTAGGATTGATGTCGTACATCAAAGCGAGTGAAGGTAATAGCTGGAAATCACTGTTACTTTTATATTGTTGGCTTAGTCTAGATGCATCTGCAATGGTGACAGCCATATTTTCTAAATGACGTGGCTTTGTTTTTTGATAAATTGCTCGAATGCCAGGTACTAAGTAATAGTTATGATGATCATTAATATTGAAGGCGATTCGGTCTTCAATAAATCCACCAAGTTGATAAGTACGGCTGTCAGCTTGGGGTTTAGTGTAATCTCCGTCAGGGAAAATCTTTCCATATCTTGGTTTGGCTGATGTATAAAATGGCGATTCGTCCTCACTCCATTTACCATTTAAACCAGCACTTATTTTTTGATTATTATATTGTTTTAGCAAGGTGGTAATAAAATTATAGGCTTTAGTATTGTAATTGGTTTGAATGTTATATTGACCATTTGTTGTATGATTTAGATAGGTGCTGTCATATACATTCGTACGTTGATAATTTAATTGCGTTGTCAGGCTATCTATCCAATTAATATTGGTTGGTGTCCAGTGATCTTTAATTGCCAAATTGAAGCGGTTGTTTTTACTTCGTTGCTTATCATGCGATTCAATTTTTTTACCATTTTTGTCCCATGTATCATAATGAGAATTTTTGGTTTTGTTATTGTAATCAATGGTCGTATTAAGCTGATGCTCATCGGTCATTTGCCAGCTGAAACCCGCAAGAATTGAATTTGAATGGTAGTTTTCCGGATAGTTATTAATTGAGTTTCCGTAATTTCTTCCTTGCTGTCCATCACGACGACTTAATACGATAATTCCGTTTAGTTCATCATCACCGCCTGCTAATGTGATACCTTGATGATAGCTTCTGTCGGTGCTGTCATAATTATTTTGGAATCCAAAATAGCTGGTTTTTCCGGGGTAGAGGTAATAGCTAGCAGTTTTAGTTTGAAACGACACCGATCCACCAAGTGCATTATTGGCATTACTTACCGAAGTTGCACCAGATTGAATATCGACTTTGTTATACATATAGGTATCGATGTAATCGCGTCCTATTCCATACGAGCCAAAACCCGCTCGCCCGACAGAATTGACGCGTCCTTGTGCAATAGGCAGTGGCATTCCGTCAATATCGATAGAAACGCGATTAGCATCTAATCCTCGAATGTTGTAACCTGTAAAGCCTCCTCTGTCCCAACTACTTTTACCACTGCCAGAACCCGATATGTTGCCCGATGCTGAAATCAATGGTTGGTAGCGCATAAGCGTGCCAAAATTAGTTCCGCCGTCTCGTCGAATATCTTGTTCGGAAATTTCAGTATTGATACCCGGCTGTTTGATTGATTCGTGTGCCGTTACTGTCATGACATCGTTGATTTTTTCATCATCATGTTTTTCTGTTGCTATGGCAGGCATAACGAATGTTAAGCCTAAAGCTAGTGTGCCCGTTTTTTTTAAGTTCTTAATGTATAACATGTTTAACCTTCAATCTTACTAATCTAAATTAAATGATTTTTATCATTCGTTAAAAACAGTTTTCGTGATGCTTGATTGTTTTATCGTTACTGTTAAATGCCTTTAATGCTGAATAATCTAAAGTACTTTCAATTGATTATTCTGGGTAAAAAATTTGATAAAGCTGGGTAGCAACTTCATCCACTCGTGGCCCAATGCCAAAAAGATAACTGTCATCAATGGTTTTAATTCGATTATTTTTGTAAGCCGATGTTTCGGTTATGCCAGATATCGTTTGTAATTTATCCATACCCCCTAATTGTTGTATGGAATGGCTGTTTAATAAAATAACATCAGGATTCATCGCAATTAGCGATTCGGCGCTGTAATTTTTATAGCTGTTATGCGTCGCTAGATTTTCACCACCTGCAATGGTGATTAAGGCGTCAGCGGTGGTATTTTTACCGGCAATGGCATTACTTCCTCCCATTGTCATCATGAATAATACTTTGGTTTTTTGGGGATGCGTTTTAATCTTGTCTTGTAGCTTGGAAAGATGGGTTTTTATTCTGGTAATTAATTGATTACCCTCATGTTGCTTGTTGAGTTTTTGAGCAATCTTTTCAATGTTTTGATAAAGTAATTCAACTGTGCCTGGGACACGTGGTAATGCCAATACGTCAACGTTAGCTTGATGCATTTGTGTTAAAACGTTGTCGGGTTCAATATCATTAAAGGCAATAAATAGCGTTGGTTTAAGCGATAATATACCTTCTATGTTGAGCAGTTTCCAATATCCAATTTGGGGTAGATGTTGAGTTGTTGCCGGATACGTACTGGTTTTATCAACACCGACCACTTGTTGATCTTCTCCCAAAGCATAAACAATCTCTGTTAACGATCCCCCAGCAATGACAATTCTTTGATTAGCTGAACTGATATTTATTAAACCTGATAATGTAAGTATAAGTAAAATAACACTCAGGTTTGTATATATTTTTTTAATCATTACATAATTCCTATAGCTAAAATACAGTTGCATTACACTATATTGAAAATGAGAACTATTATCAATAGTGATATGGTGATATTTTTACGTTTTAGTTGGATATTCGGTTTAAAACTAAGGGGAAATAGAGTAAGAACAATGAATGTTATAAGTGATTATTTTGTTAAAAATGGCAAAAAATTGAAAAAAGGAGATTCAAATTGGTAGTAAAAGAATCTCATCACTCATTGAAAAAATAAAAATATCTATCAAAGTATCAAATGGTTAATAAAAAATTAAATAAAATATATTGATAAATGATAATAATTATTATTTAATCTTTACAGAATATTTAATCAGAATGGCAGTTATGAAATCTTTAGATGTTAGTCCTTTTTATGCGTTAAATTCAGCACTTCCTTTTAAGGATCGCTGGGCGGTTATGCCCTTACAGGCAAGTTTACCCGTTGCCCCACACGAAATTGAACAAAAATGGCAAGAAATTCAAAATGCTGATTTGCGTGGTCGAAAGCGTCTTATTTATATTCATATTCCTTTTTGTGATATTCATTGTCAATTTTGTGGCTTTTATCAAAACCCCTTGCGTAAATTTGATACAAGTACTTATATCGATTATTTATTGAAAGAAATTTCATTGGAAATTAATAATAAAGCCATGCAATCCGCCCCCGTTCATGCCATTTATTTTGGCGGTGGTACGCCTTCGGCTTTAGCTGCCGGGCAATTAGCACGCGTTATCCGTTATCTTAAGCAATATGCGCCTTTAGCCCCCGATTGCGAAATTACGGTAGAAGGGCGTATTTCTGATTTTGATGATGAAAAAGTGGATAGCTATATTGAGGCGGGTGCTAATCGATTTTCAATTGGCATACAAACCTTCAATACGACAATCAGACAGAAGTTAGGTCGTCAATCAACAGAACAAGTAATTATCAAAAATTTTGAGCGTATTGCTTCACGTGATAGTGTGGCATTAGTCTGCGATTTGATGTTTGGTTTACCTAATCAAACTATTGAAACTTGGCAACGTGATCTTGAAATCGTCAATGATCTTCCGTTAGATGGTGTTGATCTTTATTCACTAAATTTACTACCTACCACACCGTTAGCAAAAGGGGTAGAAAACAACCGTATAGCGTTGCCGTCAGTAAGTGACAAATGTCATTTTTATCATCAAGGTGCTGAGTTTTTAGCTAAACAGGGGTGGGTTCATTTGACCAATGCGCATTGGGCTAAAACAAGTCGTGAACGTAACTTGTACAACTTTTTGATTAAGCAAGGTTCGCATTTTTTTGGCTTTGGATCGTGTGCTGGTGGTAAATTAGATTCGCATTCGTATATGCTTCATCGTGACTTAAATCAGTATTATATGCAACTTGATCAGGGCAAAAAACCCCTAATGATGTTAACAGGTAAATCCTTATTAGGGGATTGGTTACATCAATTACAAGCAGGCATTGAGAAAGGTCGAGTGGATTTGACTAAATTGACCGAGCATAGTCATTTATTTGATCCTTTAATTAAACAGTGGCATCAAGTTGGTTTACTTCAAGATGAGGATCATTGTTTACGACTGACATTATCTGGTCGTTTTTGGTCAAGCAATATTTTACAAGCTTTGCAGCAGTTGTTATTACAACTGAACAACCCCGAACATATTGAATTACAGCATAAAATGGCAAAGGCTAAGCAAGCAATGAAAGGTCATCCTGCTATGCCTGGTGCACATTCTGAAAAGAAAAATAATCAACCTATTTCACATCATTAAAGGATATTAACATGGTAGATAAGCAAACTCATCTCAGTAATCTTTCAACTTATATGCAAACAAATCCCGAGGAGTTATTAGAAAAAATTGCTCAAGATCATCAAGTGACTTTGACGCAAGTTATTCAAGCCTTACCGGATGCGAAAATTGTTGATGGTTCATATTTTGATATGATTTGGGATGAAGTGACAACTTGGGGCGATGTGTTATTTTTGATCCATACCGGAGATGTGATTGCTGAAATTTCAGGTGAATTACCGCCAGGTTCGCATAGTCAAAAATATTTCAATTTACGTCATCAAAAAGGATTAAGTGGTCATATTAAAGCTGAACATTGTCAATATATTGCTTTTATTGAACGTAAATTTATGAAAATGTCGACAGCTTCGATGATCTTTCTTAATCATATGGGACAATCAATGTTTAAAATTTTTGTGGGTCGTGATGAAAAACATCAGTTAAAACAAGATCAGTTAGAAAAATTTAGAGCATTAGCAAATAAAATTAACTAATGTTGAGATGATAATAGCATGAAAACAATATTAGTTTTTGGTGTCAGTCCAAAATTGGGTACGGGTTATCAGATTTGTCAGTTAGTTAAACAGTGCCAACCAAGTTGGCGTTGTATTGCATTGGTACGAGACGAAACTTTTGCCAAGCAGTTAAGTGAGCAAGGTATTGAGTGTCATGTCGGTGATGCGACCGACTCATCTATGGTTAGCCAGCTTTGTGCATTAGCCGGACCTGACGCCACAATTATTTCAACACTGGGTGGGGAAACCGGAAATTATCTAGCACAACGTATTATTATTGATTGTGCTGAACAAGCCAATATAAGGCAGATGGTGTTAGTCACATCCTTAGGTTGTGGTGATACATGGTCAACATTGTCGCTGCGAGCTAAACAAGCGTTTGGACATGCGGTACGTGAAAAATCGTTAGCGGAAGTTTGGTTACAAACTAGCACGCTAAAATACCTTATATTAAGACCGGGCGGATTACAAAATGGGGAACTAACAGGTAATGCAAAATGCTATTTTCAGCAAGAGGTACATGGACTGATTCATCGTATCGATTTAGCGAAAGTCATTATTGATAAAATAGCGCATCAGCAACTTAATAATAAAGCTTATACTGTTATTGATCCGAATCTTAAATTTGAACATTAAAATAGCATGAATGTAATTAAATCCATATTTTTAGCGAGGATAGTGAGTGCAACGTTATAGTCATCGTTCATTGTTATGGGGACTGTTTATCGTGCTGTTGGTTTTGATGGTTTTATCAGCTAATACGGGTGCTTTAACATTTCCAGTTTCTCAGTTATTGTCATTATCATTTGATGATCCATTGATGAATATTTGGTTGAATATACGTTTACCTCGTATTTTATTAGCAGTGATTGTCGGTATGGCATTAGCAACTTCAGGCGCTGTCATGCAAGGATTATTTCGTAATCCTTTAGCGGATTCAGGTTTGTTAGGCATCAGCAGTGGCGCTGGTTTATTGGTTGGTTTGTCAGTTTTATTTCCGACTATATTTCCACCAATTATGATGCTGTATGGAAAAATGTTTGCTGCTTTTTTGGGTAGTTTATTCATCTGTTTTCTGATCTATCTTTACAGTCTTCATGCCGAGTGTAATTTGGCCAAAATGGTGTTGTTGGGTGTAGCAATCAATGCCATTATCGGAGCAGTAATGGGATGCCTAAGTTATATTAGTGATGAAGCACAATTAAGACAAATGTCACTTTGGTCAATGGGGCATTTGGGTAAAGGATCGTGGGAATTAGTGTTAGTTGCTACTTCGTTAATTATCCCTGCTTTGTTAGCCATTTTGGTCCTTTCTCATCAGCTCAATATATTGCAATTGGGGGATGAAGATGCACACTATTTAGGTATTAATGTTATTCGTTTGAAGCAATATTTGTTGGTGTTTAGTGCCATTTTAATCGGTACATCGGTTGCAGTAAGTGGCATTATTGCTTTTGTTGGTTTGGTGGTTCCTCATATGATTCGATTACGTATTGGGGCTAATCATAGCGTGTTATTACCTGCATCAGCATTGGCAGGTGGCTGTTTATTACTCTCTGCCGATACTCTGGCAAGAACGGTTGTTGCACCGACTGAAATACCGGTAGGGTTATTGACAAGTTTAATTGGTGGACCTTATTTTCTTTGGCTCATTTTAAGGCACAAATAACGGGTATAATTTGACGATGTTGACAGCAAAAAACTTAACTTTTTATTGTGGTACTCGGTGTTTAATCGATGATGTGTCTTTAGATATTCAAGCTGGCGAAATTGCCATTATCATTGGTCCTAATGGTGCAGGTAAATCAACTTTATTACGGCTTTTAACGGGTTATCAGACACCATCATCTGGCGATATTTATCTTTTTGATAAAGCGATGACACAATGGTCTGCTAAGCAATTAGCTAAAGTGAGAACGGTGATGTTACAGCATAGCCAGATGACGTTTCCTTTTACGGTAAAAGAAGTGGTGGCAATGGGGCGAGCACCTTACGGTAAACTTCATTGCGAGCAAGCCATTCACGAAACTATGCAACAAACTGATTGCTTGAAGTTGGCCAACCGAGATTACCGTAGCTTGTCAGGCGGAGAACAGCAACGTGTCCAATTGGCTCGCGTTTTAGCCCAATTGTGGCAAGAGGAGCCAACTGAAAAGCTACTTTTTTTAGATGAACCCACTTCAGCATTAGATTTGTATCATCAGCAACATACATTGCGATTATTAAAACAACTCGCCAAAGAACAGCAACTGGCAGTGTGTTGTGTGTTACATGATCTTAATTTGGCTGCCTTGTATGCGGATAAAGTGTTGCTTCTTAGTCAGGGAAAAATCGTTAAGCAAGGTGCACCTGCTGAAGTATTAACTGTTGAAAATATTAATCATTGGTATGGGGTTGAATTAGGTATTATTCCGCACCCTAGTAATGCTTTGGTTCCGCAACTCTATTTAATGCCTTAATTTTGATAAATTAAGTTAATCAATCGCTCCATTTTTAAGCAATTTCAGTATATAATTAAGAAAACTTAACAAATGGGGCTTATAATGACGAATGAAAATAGTGAAAATTCCGTTCCTGTTTCAGATCTTATATCAGCAAAACCTGTTTTTAGTTGTCAATTTGATGGTAAAGGTAAAGCCAATCCTTTAAGTAATGATTGCCAAGCGACGGTGCAAAAGCCATGTTGGATCCATCTGGATTTTGCTAAATCCGAAACGATTAAGTGGATTAATCAGACAAAATTGATTCCGGATTTAGTGAAAAATGAGTTAATTAAACCCAACCAAATATCGAAAGAAATTCGTTTTGATACGGGTATTTTAGTCGTATTAAAAGGTGTCAATTATACGCCAAATGAATTACCCGATCCGATTGTAACCTTCCGTTTTTACATTACCGATAATTTAATTGTTTCGACCCGACATCAACAAATCGATGCGATTTTCCAATTAAAAGATAATTTAGAAAAAGGAATAGGGCCTGTTGATGTTGCTGATTGGTTAATTCAAGTATCCGAACTCATTAGTGATCAAGTCAATTTATCGTTTGATAGTGTACATAACAAAATTGTTAAACTTGAAGACTTAGTATTAAATCAGCGAATTCTTTCACATAAAGAAATTGGTCGAGTACGTAAACAGTTGATCATTCTTCGCCGATTATTATCTCCGCAGCGGGATATTTTTGTTAAAATTTCAACCGAAAGGATTTCTTGGATTGATGATAACGATCGCCAACGTCTACATGATATTTCTAATCAACAAAGCCACTATGTGTCAGATATCGATAGTTGCTTATTGCGTCTTGCCTCGATTATGGAGCAAATTAATAGCTTTTTGGCAGAATCGACCAATAAACGAATTTATTTAATGTCACTATTTACCATTATATTTACACCAATCACGTTTATAACCAGTTTACTTGGTGTCAATCTTGCCGGTATTCCTTTTAGTGAGCATCCTTGGTCTTTTGTTGGGTTAATCTTGATTCTTATTGTTATTTCTATTGTGTCTGCCATTTGGCTTAAGTTCAAAAAGTGGTGGTAAAAACCCGTTTTAAAATCACGACAACTAAAAAATGATAAAGCTGAATCTTGTAACATAATTAATCAATTAAATGATATTTTAAAAGCTTTAACATGCATTGTTGACGAGGTATTGGCAAAGTGATAAGTGTTGTGCTTTCAATCTTAGTTGATTTTAGCCTTGTGATAAGATTATAAATAATAACTGTCCTCTTTAGGGTATTAGGATTACTTAAGCAGGCTAAGCTTAGTCCCGTTCTTTTAATGCATTGTAAAAATTAGGTTATTTTTGTGTTTATTGTTGAGAATGATTTTCTGCAAATTATTGCGCTTGAATGGCGTTAAGACTTATGTAACAATTTTCAACCTTATTGAGCATTAATAACAGACTCAGCAGGATTGGAAATTTTAAAGGATAATATGATAATTTATGGAGCCTTACCGTATTTGGCCTATCACACTGGTTTTAAGATTGAATGGTACACGACAAAGCAAAAAAGTCGAAAAGAACAAAGTTTGATGTGTTTAGACAAACATATTTTAATTTGTTTTTATTGTCGCATTCTGCCTTGTAGGGATGCTGACAAGGCATTGTTATTGAAGATGTTAAATCATTTAAATTTTAGCGTTAAATCATCCTATCAAACTTATTTTGTTTCAAATTTATGATTAAGACTAATAATTATGCAATCTAATCAAACTTATCGTCTGTTTATTGCTGAAAAGCCCAGTCTAGCAAGGGCTATTGCCGATGTTTTGCCTAAACCACATCAAAAAGGAACGGGTTTTATCAAAGCCGCTAATGGCGATATTGTGAGTTGGTGTATCGGACATCTTTTAGAACAAGCCACCCCAGAAGTGTATGATGATCGCTTTAAAAAATGGGTGATTGATGATCTTCCTATTGTTCCGGAAAAGTGGATTTTGATGCCAAAAGGGAGTACAAAAAGTCAATTTGATATTTTAGTCGAATTGATTAAATCTGCCGATCAGATTGTACATGCAGGCGATCCAGATCGAGAAGGGCAATTATTAGTCGATGAAGTTTTGAATTATTGTCAACTCACGCCCGATAAACGCAAAACAATTAAGCGTTGCTTGATTAGTGATTTAAATGCCAGTGCAGTTGAAAAATCGCTTGAACAATTACGCAGTAATCAAGATTTTATTCCGCTCTCTACGTCAGCGCTTGCAAGAGCCCGTGCTGATTGGTTGTATGGTATTAATATGAGTCGTCTTTGTACACTGGTGGGGCAACGAGGCGGGTATCGAGGAGTGTTATCCATTGGACGGGTACAAACGCCTATTCTTGGTTTAGTGGTAAGGCGTGATTTAGATATTGAAAAGTTTGTTCCCAAACCGTTTTATGAAGTTTTTGCTGTACTTCAAACCCAGCATAATGAAATATTTAAGGCCAAGTGGCAACCTAGCGAAGCTTGTGCTCCCTATCAAGATGAAGAAGGGCGAGTTTTAGTCAAAGCATTAGCCGAAAATGTTTGTCAAAGAATTAAAGATCAAACCGGTATTATTGAGAAAGTCAGTAACAAAAAGAAAGAAGTTGCACCGCCTATGCCATTTAATTTATCTGCTCTTCAAATTGAGATGGCTAAAAAAAATGGGTTAAGTGCACAAGATGTGCTTGATATTTGCCAGTCATTATATGAAAAGCATAAACTGATCACCTACCCGAGATCCGATTGCCGTTTTTTACCCGAAGAGCATCTTAACCAAATAATCAGTGTAAAATTAGCAATCGAAAATAATTGCCCGGATTTACAGCCTGCTATTGAAAACGCTGATTTTAGTTTGCGGACAAAAGCTTGGAACGATAAAAAAGTTGAAGCGCACCATGCCATCATTCCAACACAGCGCAAGGCTAAAATGGACAATTTAACGGATAATGAAAAATTAGTTTATCAGGTGATTGCAACCCAATATTTAGCACAATTTTATCCTGTATATAAATACGCTGAATTACAAATTGATGTTGATATTCAAGGTGGAAAATTTATTGCTAGAGCAACGCAAATGCTTGAAGCAGGCTGGAAAGCGTTGTTTGGAACGAAAACTTTACAAGCTGATCAATCCGAAGCGGATGCAGAGAGTAATGGATTGTTAACTAAATTAGTGAAAAAAGGGGAGGCAGTGCAATGTATCGATGCTGAACTTATCAGTAAAGAAACACAACCCCCTAAACCTTTTAATGATGCAACTTTACTTTCCGCAATGACAGGTATTGCAAGATTTGTTAAAGATCCAGAGATTAAAAAAATATTGCGGGAAACCGATGGTTTAGGCACAGAAGCAACTCGAGCAGGAATAATAGAACTGTTATTTAAACGTCAATTTTTAACTCGACAAGGCAAAACAATTCGTGCCACTCCAGTTGGACGTAAGTTAATTTTATCGTTACCGGATATTATGTCTATCCCCGATATGACTGCGCATTGGGAACGACAATTAGATGAAATCAGTAAAAAGGCGTTTTCTTACCAACAATTCATGAATCAGTTAAATCAATCATTGCTTGAACTTGTAGAGCAGCTTAAAAATGCCCGTTTAAATATACGTGCTTAGTTCCCATATAACTATTAAGGCGACGTAAAGCTTAGATTTGTCGCCTTATTTATTACCACAGCAGATAAAGCCTTCGAAATTGGGTTATGATTGATGCGATTCTTCTTTACTCATTATGGATTTTTCAAAACCAGGATTACTATTATTACTTTCTTGAATAATGCGAACTAGTTGGTCATTAGCACGCTTTAAAAAAGTGTCGTCTTTCAAAATCAATCGATAGGTATTAAGCCTTTTTAAAGGTGCTATGGCGAACTGAGTTGCAATCAGTAAGATAATAAAAATGGTTATCGCGGCAATGATTATATTAATCATTGAATTTGATCTAAAAACGGTATCAAGATTCGATATCACCATAATAAAAGCGAGAATGAACCCAACACATAATAGGATGACTTCTTTAACTAAAAAAGGATTGACTGCCGTTATTTTATTTTGTCTGATACAAAAGTATTGGGTTAGTGAATTTAATTGTAATAAATTGATGATGTTTTTAATGTCAGCATTAATTAACGAAATTGCGATTCTTTCTTTATTCATGTCACCGGTTTGATAAAAACAGACCTTGTCCCAAAGAAGTTTACTTTTAATATTATTCAAGTAATCCTTTTGGTATTTTGGCTTAGGTGTCTTTTCTAAAATATCAGCATATATAATGATATTATCGAGGTATTGATTGGGTGATCTTTTTCGATTGAAAAACCATAAAAATGAAAGTGCGAAAATGATCACGAAATTTAACCAATTAGTCTCGAGTAATGTTATGAGTTCCACTTTCGTTTTCCTTGCGTTGAACAGTATTAGTTATTGTAAATGATATTAAGTTTTGTGTGTATTATTTATATACAAAAAAGCATTTATTGGGGCGATAAGTGCTGTTTTTAAGCTGTTATGACGTTTTTAAAGGATTATTGGTTGACTTATTTTGGCTAAAGGCGTATAAATTGCCCGCCTTTGAGCTTTTCTTACTTTTTTAACTATTAGGTGGTTAAAAATGAGGGTTAAGAAAAGTTGAAATACAAAGTGTTGAGTTCAATTTTATAGGAGAACTATGGACGCTCAATCGGGTCACCCCATATATGGGGAGATGTATTCAAACACAAATCATTATCGGTTAATGAACCTGTCTAAATAATCATTTTTTCAGTTCACGCGCCGAAATTGATCGAACGGTAACGGTGAACGATATGCAATTTTTTACACGCTATCACACAAATTCAAAACATCATGGTGCGCACATCTTAATGTTGTGTTCATTACTTTTTTCAGAAAAACATTTAGAACCACCGAGTTGTATCTAATTCTTAATTAAATTATCTCGCTAAATTATTTTTTGCTCAGCCATCGCTTTGAGTGCGGTCATGCTGTTGCATTAAAGTCTTAGCTATTCAATTAGTTACTTTGCTTATTGTTATTTTTTAACAGTGAGTAGGCATATTTTTGTCTAAAAAATTATGAATATAGGTACATAAGATGACCAAAAACACTACAAAAATTCATTCACAAACAAGCTCAGATATTAAAGCAATTCATGAAGCTCAACATAGCTTAGATAGCATTTTATCTAAATTTCAATCGAGCTTGTCCGGTTTAACGCAAGAAAATGCAAAATCAAGATTAGAAGAGTATGGTAAAAACGAAGTAGCCCGAGAAAAAGTCCCTTCAGTATTTATGCAACTATTAATGGCGTTTAATAATCCATTTATTTTTGTGTTACTTATTTTAGCGGTGGTTAGTTTTGTCACGGATTTCTGGTTACCTTTACAAAAGGGGGAAGAAACCGATCTAACCAGTATTATTATCATTTTAACCATGGTTTCATTAAGTGGTTTATTGCGTTTTTGGCAAGAGTTTCGATCTAATAAAGCCGCTGAAGCGCTCAAATCGATGATTCGAACAACGGCAACGGTATTAAGACGTCCGCATAAGGATATGAATCCTGAACATTTTGAAATTCCGTTAAGCGAGATTGTGCCTGGCGATATTGTCTTTTTATCGGCAGGGGATATGATTCCTGCGGATATCCGCTTAATTGAATCACGGGATCTTTTTGTTAGCCAAGCGGTACTGACAGGTGAGTCTATACCTGTTGAAAAATATGACACTTTAGGCGCCGTTTCACAAAAGACAACCGATGAAATTAATGCATCGGATATTGATAAAGATAATGTTCTTGATGTGAATAACGTCTGTTTTATGGGGACGAATGTGGTAAGTGGAACAGCTAAGGCAATTGTGGTTGCCACAGGTGCAGACACGCATTTTGGATCATTAGCTAAATCCATTGTTGGTTCCCGTGCTGAAACGTCATTCGATCGAGGTGTGAATAGTGTTAGTTGGTTACTGATCCGTTTTATGCTTATTATGGTGCCAATTGTTTTTGTGATAAATGGTATTTCAAAAGGAGATTGGGGCGATGCGGCTTTGTTTGCTTTGGCGGTAGCGGTTGGATTAACGCCTGAAATGTTGCCGATGATTGTCAGTGCTAACCTGGCTAAAGGTGCGGTTGGAATGGCAAAGCGTAAGGTTGTTGTGAAACGTCTTAATGCGATTCAAAATTTTGGTGCAATGGATATTTTATGTACCGACAAAACGGGAACATTGACACAAGATAAAATTATCCTTGAACATCATCTTGATAGTCATGGTCAAGTTGACCCAGCTGTATTAGAACTCGCTTGGTTAAACAGCTATTATCAAAGTGGTATGAAAAACCTAATGGATAAAGCCATTATCCGTTTCACTGAAGAGAAAACCAGTGTTAAAAAAGTCGGGGTTGGACTTTATAAAAAGATTGATGAATTGCCATTTGATTTTGTTCGTCGTCGTTTATCGGTTGTGGTGCAAAATGGTAATGATGATCATTTGATGATTTGCAAAGGTGCCGTTGAAGAGATGCTGTCTATTTCTCGTTATGTTTATCAAGACGGTGAATATTTGCCATTAGATGAAAAACGCAAACAAGAGTTAATCGAACTTGCTCATAACTACAATAAAGAAGGATTTCGAGTTTTAGCGGTGGGATTAAAAAATATTTCTGCTTCACAAACAAAAACGCAATACAGTGTCCAAGATGAGACTGACCTTGCAATTCGAGGGTTCTTAACGTTTTTAGATCCGCCAAAAGAGAGCGCATACGAAGCCATTTCTGCATTAAATGAACATGGTGTAGGGGTAAAAGTTTTAACTGGTGATAATGAAATTATTACCATAAAAGTGTGTCGTGAAGTGGGTCTAGAGCCAGGAACTCCCTTACTGGGTACCGAAATTGAAAAAATGGATGATGATGAACTCAAAGAACAAATTGAGCAACGTACTATTTTTGCTAAATTAACACCTTTACAAAAATCACGAATCATCCGTTTATTACAAGAAAATGGTCATACAGTGGGCTTTTTAGGCGATGGTATCAATGATGCGCCTGCATTACGTGACGCCGATGTTGGTATATCGGTGGATACGGCAACCGACATTGCGAAAGAATCAGCGGATATCATTTTGCTTGAAAAGAGTTTAATGGTGTTAGAAGAAGGGGTAATTTGCGGTCGAGAAACATTCGGTAATATTATGAAGTATTTGAATATGACTGCCAGTTCAAACTTTGGTAATATTTTTTCGGTGTTAGTTGCCAGTGCATTTTTACCTTTTTTACCTATGCTAGCAATTCATTTGTTGATCCAAAATTTATTGTATGATATTTCACAATTATCATTACCTTGGGATAAAATGGATGATGAGTTTTTACAAAAGCCTCGTAAATGGGATGCGCAAAATATCAAACGATTTATGATTTGGATTGGACCAACATCTTCTATTTTTGATATTACTACCTATGCGTTAATGTGGTTTGTGTTCAGTGCAAATAGTGTCGAAGTACAATCATTATTCCATTCTGGTTGGTTTATTGAAGGGTTACTTTCACAAACTTTAGTTGTGCATATGTTAAGAACACAAAAAATTCCATTTGTTCAAAGTACAGCAGCGTTTCCGGTCATTGTGATGACATTATTGATAATGATCGTAGGTATTTATATTCCATTTTCTCCAATAGGAAGTTTGATTGGTCTTGCTCCTTTACCTTGGTCATATTTCCCATGGTTAATTGCCACACTACTATCTTATTGTTTTGTTGCGCAGTTAATGAAACGAATTTATATAAAACGTTTTGGGCAATGGTTCTAAATTTGTTGGTAGCGCAAGTAGGCGATATGGAAGTCGCTTACTAAATAACCAAAATAATTGGTAATACCGTTAATTTATGCTAAAGTAACTACCATTATTGGAGATGGCGAGTATTTTATACAAAATACCTGATAAGGATATTGCTAGTCACTCTTTAAAAATTCCATACATTTTCGTGGTGTGATAACTATAACAAAAAGAGGAAATTAAAATATGAAAACTCCACATAAAAATATTATTGTATTGATTAAAAATCGTAAAAAAAGAACGACAAAAGAACAATTAAGCAAGTAAAAATTCGCTTTATTATTAAATTTTTTAGTTTTTGTTTTATCTGTTATCATCATAAACCCCTTGTTTGGGGTTTATTTATATTTATTGCTTTTTATAAAAGCACCTACATCAACATTGTTTTCACAACACTAATTTTTTGAATAAAGATTGACTAATACGCTATTGATGTTTTATCCCGTATTTATGCCTGATTTTTTAAGATTGTGTGTATTTCATCTTTAAGTTTAAGTTTCTGTTTTTTTAAGTTTTCGATAGTTTCGGATGTGTCGATTTCGATACCTGACTCAATATTTTTAATTTTTTGATCCAAAGCATTATGTTGATCAAATAATTTTTGAAATCGTAAATCTGTATTTTTTAATTTTGAAATTAATTCTCGATATTCTGGAAACATAGTGGCTCCTTATGTTGGCTAATGAATGGTTAAATCGTCGATATTGCATTCTTAGCTTACAATATTACTGATTGTTTTAATAGCAATTTAATGAGGATTTAATGTATGAGTGAATCTATCGTTATAGCCAAAAGCAATGGCAAGGATTTATCTATTATCAGCGCATTAGCCAATCGTCATGGTCTCATTTCTGGTGCAACAGGTACCGGTAAAACAGTGACGCTTCAAAAAATGGCAGAGAGTTTTTCTCATATTGGTGTACCGGTATTTTTGGCTGATGTTAAAGGGGATTTGACCGGTTTGGGTGAGAAAGGGATTTTAACAGATAAACTTAAAGCACGCCTAACAAGCATTGGGGTAACTGATTGGCAACCTGAAGCCTCGCCCATTGAATTGTGGGATGTGTTTGCAGAAAAAGGGATTCCGGTGCGAAGTACCGTTTCGGATATTGGTCCAATTTTATTAGCACGATTATTAAATCTTAATGATATTCAATCAGATGTATTACAACTGGTATTTAAAATTGCCGATGACAATAATCTTTTATTACTGGATTTTAAAGATTTACGAGCCTTAGTACAGTTAATTGGTGATAATGCAAAAAAATTTACGTCTGAATACGGCAATATTTCTTTATCATCGATTGGTGCCATACAACGCAGTTTATTATCGCTTGATCAAGAAGGGGCAGAATATTTTTTAGGTGAACCTATGCTTGATATTCAAGATTTAATGAAAACCGATGCCAACGGTCACGGTATGATTAATATTTTAGCTGCAGATAAATTATATAACTCACCTAAATTGTATTCTGTTTTTTTGTTGTGGTTGCTGTCAGAACTGTTTGAACATATGCCTGAAATTGGTGATCCTGATAAACCTAAATTAGTCTTCTTTTTTGATGAAGCGCATTTACTATTTAATGATATTACCCCCGCTTTATTACAGAAAATTGAGCAGGTAGTCAGACTGATTCGCTCTAAAGGCGTTGGTATCTATTTTGTTACTCAAAATCCTACCGATATCCCCGATACCGTTCTTGGTCAGCTTGGCAATCGTGTCCAACATGCGCTTAGGGCATTTACGCCTAAAGATCAAAAAGCAGTAAAAGCCGCGGCTCAAACTATGCGAGCTAATCCCAATTTAGATACCGAAAAAGTGATTATGGAATTAGCTGTCGGCGAAGCCTTAATTTCTTTTTTAGATGAGAAAGGGCGTCCTAATATGGTCGAGCGTGGTTTTGTTATTGCACCAAATTCTAAAATTGGTCCAATTACACCTGAAAAAATTCCTGAGATTATTAAACAATCGCTATTTTATGATAAATATGCTAAAACTGTCGATCGGCAATCCGCTTATGAGAAAATAAAAGCAGGTTTTTCATTGGATAATTCAGCTAACGTTCAATCAGCTGATGATGATAATTCAACAGAACCAGCTGAAAAATCCAGTAGTGGTGGTTGGTTAGATATGCTAAGTTCTCTGTTTTTTGGTCATAAAGGCCCAAGAGGTGGTCAACAAGATGGCTTTGCGCAAAAAGTTGCTCGAAGCGCAACGCGACAAGTAGCCAATGAAATCGGTCGACGCATTACTCGTGGTATTTTAGGTGGATTTAAACGATAAATGCATTGGGCTTATAATTTATCGTATTGAAACTTAATCTAATATAAACAGCAAAATAGGAGTGTTTGCAATGTTTAAATTGTTTGTGGAATGGTATAAAAGACGATTCAGTGATCCGCATGTGGTATCGTTGATAGTGGTTTTAGTCTTCCTGTTTTTAATTATTTATTTTTTTAATAAAATTCTTTTACCCGTTTTCATTGCAATCGTGCTTTCCTATTTGCTTGATACCCCAGTCAATTTTTTGTATCGAAAGGGCATTCCACGCACTTTTGCGGTTATCATTGTATTACTCATTTTTCTTCTTGTTGTTTTAGCATGTTTTATGATTCTGGTACCTTTAGTTTGGCAACAAAGTATTAGTTTGATAACCAATATTCCAAACATGCTCAATTTTGCTAATAAGTTTTTGACATCACTGCCGGAACACTACCCCGAACTGATTGATGTTGGATTATTTGATTCTATTATTCAAGGCATTACTAGCAGGGTCGTGCAAACCGGAAATTCGTTATTACAATTCTCTATTGTTTCCCTGTTTGGTCTTGTTTCAGTTGCAATTAATGCCGTGCTAGTCCCTATTATGATGTTTTTCTTTTTGAAAGATAAAGCAAAAATATGGGGATATTGTTCTCGTATTCTGCCTAAAAATCGAGGAGTGTTAAATAAAGTCGCCGCTGAAATGGATACGCAAATTGCTAACTATATTGTAGGCAATGTTTTGCATATTCTTATTCTTGGTATTAGCGTGTATATTCCATTTTGGTTTTTTGGTTTAGATTATGGATTATTATTGGCGGTAATTGTTGGGCTTTCGGTGTTGATTCCTTATATTGGGATTATTATTTCAAGTATTCCGGTTATTCTTATTGCTCTATTCCAATGGGGCATCAGTCCAGAATTTGGGTATTTGATTTTCTTTTATGTGCTTATTCAGGCTTTAGACGGTAATTTGTTAGTTCCTTGTCTTTTTTCCGAGAAATTGAATCTTCATCCATTAGTAATTATTTTAGCGGTGATTGTATTTGGTGGATTATGGGGATTTTGGGGAATATTTTTTGCTATCCCACTTGCCACTTTAGTCAAAGCAATTATTAATGCTTGGCCAAATCCGGATGAGATTAATAGTTTTGATAAAGTAAAAGCAGATTAGGTTAATCTGCTTTTAAGATGTCTATTTTGAGTGGTTTTTGAGGTAATCTAAAACCACTTCATGGTGATTACTGGTTTTGAAATCGTCAAAGACTTTTTCGATTTTTCCATCAGTCCCAATTAAGAAACTAATACGGTGAATGCCGTCATAGGTTTTTCCCATAAACTCTTTTTCACCCCATGTGCCAAAAGCTTCACATAATTCATGATTTTCATCAGAAAGCAACGTAAAGTTTAATAATTCTTTTTCTGAAAATCTTGATAACTTTTCTGGCTTATCTGTACTAATGCCAATGATTACCACATTGTATTTTTTGAGGTCATCAGCACAATCCCGTAAATTACAAGCTTGAACTGTACAGCCAGGTGTCATGGCTTTGGGATAGAAATAGATCAACATACGTTGACCTTTAAAGTCTTTAGAGCTTATTAGCTCTCCATCTTGGTCAGGCAACGAAAATTGAGGTGCTTTTTCACCTTCTTTAAGTGGATTAACCATAAATTAATTACCTATGTTAATAGTTTAATATTTTAATCGCTAATGGTATCAAAAACTTTGTGTCATCAATTTAACTTATCTTACTAAAAAAACGACTTGCTGCATCAATAGTATGATTGATTTCTTTATCTGTGTGCATAAGTGACATGAAACCTGCTTCAAAAGCTGACGGTGCAAAGTAAACACCTTCAGTGAGCATATGATGATAGAATTTTTTGAATAATTCAATATCACAATTCATTACATCTTGATAACTGCTTACTTCGGAAGCATTTGTAAAGAAAAATCCAAACATCGCACCCGCTTGATTAACCGCAAAAGGAACTTTATGCTGTCTGGCAGCGGATAAAAGTCCGTTTGTTAGCGTTTTAGTTTTCTCCTCTAATTCTTGATAAATACCTACGTCCATCAATTTGGTTAAGGTTGCATATCCGGCTGCCATGGCAACAGGATTACCCGAAAGCGTACCAGCTTGATAAATTGGTCCGGTTGGCGCTAATTGTTGCATGATATCTGCACGACCACCAAATGCGCCCACAGGCATTCCCCCTCCAATGATTTTACCTAAACAAGTCAAATCGGGGACAATGTCATAATAATCTTGCGCTCCACCTAGTGCTACCCTAAATCCTGTCATCACTTCATCAATAATTAACAATGCCCCATATTCATCACAAAGCGCTCTTAATCCTTGTAAAAACGATTTTTTAGCCGGGATACAATTCATGTTGCCGGCAACGGGCTCAATAATAATCGCGGCAATTTCATTTGGATATTGTTCAAACTGTTTTTTAACTGATTCAAGGTTGTTATAATCACATACTAAAGTATGCTTAACAAAATCATTAGGTACGCCGGGTGACGTCGGATGTCCAAAAGTAAGGGCTCCTGATCCTGCTTTTACCAATAGATAATCAGCATGACCATGATAGCATCCTTCAAATTTAATGATTTTATCACGCCCGGTAAAACCCCGTGCCACGCGTATTGCACTCATGGTTGCTTCAGTACCTGAGTTGACCATGCGTAGCATCTCTATCGATGGCATAAGTTCAGTGACTAAATTGGCGACTTTAGTTTCAATTTCGGTCGGAGCACCAAAACTGAGTCCATTACGCACAGCGTGAATGACTGCGTCAGCTACATCTGGATCATTGTGTCCAAGGATCATTGGCCCCCATGAGCCTACATAATCGATATAGGCTTTTTCATCAACATCATAAATATAAGCACCGTTGGCACGTTCAATAAATAAGGGTATTCCACCCACGCCATTAAAAGCCCGTACTGGTGAATTTACGCCACCAGGTAAAACGGATAAAGCTTGATGAAAGAATATTTCGGATTTTAATGATTTTGTAAACATATGTTGTATTCTCATTGAAGAAATATGGTGGTATTTATTCATAGTTTCAAAATTATTTCAAGCAACTAAACAAAAATTTAAATAATAGAGTTTTTCATTTTGTAATTTCTTTTTTACACAGTATATAATAAGCAGATCAAGACAGTAGGAGAATAAAATGGGCAATGCTTTACCAATTAATTTTACTGATGCTGCAGCGAATAAAGTAAAAGCGTTAGTCACCGAAGAAGAAAACCCAAATCTTAAATTAAGGGTTTATATTACAGGTGGAGGATGTAGTGGATTTCAGTATGGGTTTACTTTTGACGAGAAAGTAAACGAAGATGATTTAGCCATAGAGAAAAATGGGGTATCGTTGGTTATCGATCCTATGAGTTTACAATACTTAGTTGGCGGTACCATTGATTATGTAGAAGGATTACAAGGATCACGTTTTGTGGTTGATAATCCTAATGCAACAACGACTTGTGGTTGTGGTTCGTCATTTAGTGTTTAATCTTCAGACCCAAAAATTTTGGGTCTGCGTTCTAAGCAATAATTCATTTTAGAGTTGTTAATATCATAGATAAAAGTTACTCCAATAACATTTCCTTACCAAACTAATCTTGTCACTAAAAAGTTTAATTATAGCGCTATTTTTTGAGCATACTCAGCCGTTAGCTATTGATCCATTAAACATTATGGATGATTACATTATTTTTGTTCAAGCAGTGGATCTGACTTATCTAAAAAATTGAATTTTATTAAACAACTAAAACATCTTTAATTAAATGATTGATAAAGTTTTTTAGTAAAATGTTGATATAAGTTAGTAATAATATGCTTACAAAGGTGTCGTTAAGACAGTGATAAAATAAGTCGATGAAAGAAGGATAAAGAGAGATAGATGTGGTGCCCGGGGCGAGACTTGAACTCGCACGGCCAAAAAGGCCGAGGGATTTTAAATCCCTTGTGTCTACCGATTTCACCACCCGGGCTCAAAACGATTCGTTAAAAATAAATGCGTTTCGAATGCAGTGCATTTTACCCATCTTAATTTCTACGTCAATAGAAATTTAAAAAAAATTGATTAACCGCTCAATGTTTATCATATTTCCGTTTTATTTTAGTCTGTTTCTCTATAACCTTATCGTTGCGTTATAGAATTATTCTGTAAAAGTTGGTCTTGATTAATTCCTTATTAGGAATCTAATTTATTGGTGATCCATTTAACTAATTTCATTTTCCTTTCTCTTGAACAATAGACCCAATAACCTTTTATCACTGAGGGTATAGTTAATTTTATCAGCCATCTGTCATCTTTTTCGATATCATTAGGAAGAACAATGTCCCGTAACACAATATCGATGTCTGAATTAAGTTTTTTTACAATCCAGTCTGATAACGTCATATTGGCTTTTTTGGCTAATTTTTTCCATTTTATAAATTTTTTTTTCTGAGTATGAAAACAAAAACTTATTTGTTTAGTGTTTGAATCAGTAAACATATTTCTTTCCTGTTAAAACTTCATTAATTTTAAGATTTTAACCTCTATTCCTTAATAGATTAACGCATACTAGGTTAAGATTTTATTTTTGAGATTATTTTTTTGTTTTTAATGGCATTAAATTGATGCTTAAATAACAACAATTACTTGTCATTTGACTGGGTTCGGTCAACTTGAGGAACAACCAAGGATATTTACTCCATTAACATTTGATGTCATCTTTTATGGTTTGTATTTATAACAAACTGCTTACCCGTCTAAGTATATTGTAGTTCACCTTTTTTATAATGACATGAATATCAATTAATATTTAATCAATAATCATGCATGATTAAAATAATCGGTTTAGCATTATTTCTGATTTTAATCACTTAATCAAATTTATTTTGGCGATTAATATTAGATATTTCTTACATGTAACCTATTGAATTAAGTTAAAATAAGTAAATAATTTTAATTCTTTATTTAAGAAATGAATGGAAAAGCAAATTTTCGATCTGGCTTGAAAACCGATTTTTATCGAATTCATCAGACAACATCCTAACTAGGCTTAGGATGAGCGAAGGGTTTCTAGTATTCCTTAATTGTAATTATCAAACTGTCTATCTTTTAAGTAGCATAACAATATGAATTCTGACTCTTAGTTTCAATATAAGTTCAAATTTTTCACGTTTATTAAAAAAATTAAATTGGTAAATTCACTTTTCTTTTTTATTTTAAACATGTATTTTATATACCTGTTTTAGTAAGAGGAAAGAAAACAGGAGTAATAATGTTTTGTATTCAGTGTGAGCAAACAATAATAAAATCAAATGAAAAAGGGTGTAGTTATTCTAAAGGAATGTGTGGTAAAACAGCAGAAGTTTCTGATCTTCAAGATGTTTTAGTCGCCAGTTTGCAAAAGGTTTCATTTTGGGCGGCCATTTGTCGTAGACATGACATTGTGGACAGACAAATCGATAGATGGTGTGCACAAACATTTTTCTCAACGTTAACTAATGTGAATTTTGATGCAGACAGAATGTTGGCGTATCTTGCAGAAGCCGATATCTATTCTCAAAAATTAGAACAGCTAGCCAAAGTTGCTGTACTACAATTTAATGAACATTTACCTGCGTTAACCTATGTAGCCCAATTAAATTTTCCTAAAACTAAGCAAGAATTATTGGATTTTTCTTCTTTAGTGATGTTAAAGCACGATCAAGATAAAGTCGGAAAGGATGTCATTGGACTGCGCTTATTAGCACTATATGGATTGAAAGGGGCAGCTGCTTATATGGAACACGCTGCTGTTTTGGGGCAATTTAATCAAGATATTTACACCGAATATCATGAAATGATGAGTTTTCTTGGCGATAATCCTTCTGACATTAATAAATTATTTCAATTATCCATGCAAATAGGACGATTGAATTATAAAGTAATGGGAATGCTTGATGCCGGCGCTACCAATACTTTTGGCGATCCTATCCCAACTAAAGTCAATACTAGACCTGTTAAAGGTAAATGTATTCTTGTCTCTGGTCACGATTTTCATGATTTGCGTTTGATATTAGAACAGACTCAAGATAAAGGCATTAATGTGTATACACACGGCGAAATGTTACCGGCTCATGCTTATCCTGAGTTAAAAAAATATTCACATTTAGTTGGAAACTACGGTACAGCTTGGCAAAATCAACAGACCGAATTTGCTAATTTTCCTGGTGCTATCGTTATGACGTCTAACTGTATTATTAATCCTTTTACTAAAGGCTATGCAGAGCGCATCTTTACCCGAAGTATGGTTGGCTGGCCAGGTGTCACTCATATTGAAACAGATGATTTTAGTCCCGTTATTGAGTGTGCATTGAACCAACCCGGATTTGATTACACGGAATTAGAGCATTTTATTACTGTCGGCTTTGCCCGTAATACTCTATTAAATGTAGCACCAACGGTTGTCGAACAAGTTAAAGCAGGTAATATTAAGCATTTCTTTTTAATTGGTGGATGTGACGGCAGTAAAAGTGAACGGCATTATTATACCGAAATGGCAAATCAAGTCCCTAAAGATAGTGTTATTTTAACTTTAGGTTGTGGTAAATATCGGTTTAATATGCAAAATTTCGGCAATATTAACGGCATTCCTCGATTAATTGATATTGGGCAATGTAATGATGCTTATTCCGCAGTGCAATTAGCATTGGCGTTGGTTGAAGCTTTTGGATGTGGCGTGAATGAATTACCATTGACTTTGGTTTTATCATGGTTTGAACAGAAAGCTATAGTTATATTATTGACATTATTGTCGCTAGGTATCAAAGGAATTTATGCAGGGCCTTCAATGCCTGAATTTTTAACCGACAATATATTGAATATTTTACAAGATAAATTTGATCTTCGTATGACTTCTCAAGCCAGTAAAGATCTAAATCAAATACTAAATTATTGTGCAGCATAACAAAACTTAAACTGATTGTTATCCTCATATTGTTGATGAGGATAACACCATGATAATTTAGTTTTTTAACTTGGTAATAAAAATTTAATTAGTCATAAAAAGAGGGTTAATTTAATCATTGATATTGCCTATAATGTGAGATGATAAGTTTTTTAAGTAGATAGGAAAAATCAGTGCAATTATCAAGTTTTACCGATTACAGTATACGTGTGCTTCTTTATTTATCCACGGTAGATGGTGATCAGCTAGTCAGTATCGCAGATATTAGTCATTATTTTAAAATTTCTAAAAATCATTTGGTTAAAGTCGTTTATAATTTAAGTAAATTAGGTTATGTCGAGACCAAGCAAGGAAAAAATGGTGGCATTAAATTAAAAATAGAAAAAAAACTGATTAATATTGGTACTGTGGTTAGACAAATAGAACCGCTAAATCTTCTTAATTGCAGTTTATCATTTTGTCATATCAGTCCTGCTTGTCGTTTAAAATACTATCTGTCGGATGCTAAAGAAGCATTTTTGAAAGAGCTCGAAAAGTATACGATAGAAGATATTATGGATCCCAATGTGCAATTAAATAACTTTAACTAACAAGTTTAATTAGCTAAAGTTAATTTAATTAGGTGATTATTTTTTTAAGTGGGTTTTAAGCTGACTTATCTTCAGTTTTATTATATGGGTAGATGATGAGTTTATTATCAAACCATTCTGCACAAAAAATGTCTTCGACTTTTTCATATCCTTGTTTATGGATTTCCTGCATGAGCCAATCTTCATCTTTTTTGAGTTGTTCAAGATTATCTTGACTAATACAGCCATTTTCGATGATCAGTTCAGCAATATCTTTTTCACCTTTCTTAATAATGGTTAGCGAACCATTTAATTCATACCAAACTTGTTTTAATTGACTAAATGAGGATATTCCTTGTATGTTCACTAAAGTTTCAAAATCACGTACAGGCAAGTTTGCCTTGGCAAAATTATCTGTTAATAATTTTCCGTTTTTAACTAACTGAATTGCTTCACCGTCAATCGCATCTCTTAATCGAGAATTTTTTGATTTAATAAAGCGAATTAAAATTAATAACGCTGCCCAAATTGCTACAAGCCCAGCGGCTTCCCAAGCTGAAACGGTTGGACTGAGTAAAGCTCCCCCGACTAACGCACCGATTACCATACTACCAACCTGATCTAACTGAGACATCGGGGCAATTTGACTTTTACCCGATAGTTTCACGTAAATAAGCAAAATGATGAGTGCAAGTAAAAATTTCGGTGCCATTTGTAGTAAATACATTTCCAACCTCCAAATTAAAAAGTTATTTTAAGTGGCATTGATCCATGCCTTTTTAGAGAAATAAAAAATTAAATTTAAAATGGTCGAGATTAAATTTAGTGAGTTCTAATTTATGAAGAATTTTTGTTAAAAACGTGTTTTTTCTTGAAATGCAGGTTTTATTATATCTGATTTTTGAAAAATTAATGAGAAAATTATTGTCAGTTGGATTGTAAATTAATCAAATCTAAACTTGATTTTTTACTGATAGACGTTTATATATAATAGTGATAAGTAATGTGCTTATCACTAACCTACAACATACGAGGAGCTAATAATGGTACAAAAATTTGCTTCATACGGTAGTGATGTTTCAGCTGGCACTTATAAGTGTGCTGATTGCGGTTATACTTTTTCCAATCAAAGTAAAAAATCCTTGCCACCATGTCCGGATCATAACAAAAAACCACATATCAAAAATGGTTGGTATATTGTTTCAGGACAGGGCGATTCAGTAAAAGATCCTCATCCAGATAAAAAAAAGTAGACGACCATTGCTAAAATACATTCGCTATCTATGTGTTTTGGTTATGAATAGTATAAAAAAAGGAGCGTTGCTTGTTTTTCTACTTATGAAAGCTGCATGATGAAATCAGTAACGCTCTAATCATGATTTAATCCTTATCTTTATATGTAAGCTGATCTAAAAAAAGTGATTAACTTAAAGGTGTTAATAAGCGCAAAACGTGTTATCTTTTATAAGATAACGATTTTATTAAATCGAAAATAGTTGCGGATTTTCAGTTTTCAACATCACAATGAATTTTATAATTAGGCAATAAACAAAATATTAACGTAGTTAACTGTCTTTGCTGCCTCGACGATTATATAAAATCGCCGCTTTAGCAGACTTTTTATCCAGTTCTTGTTGGCAGTTTAAACAATATTGTACGCCAGGTAATGCAAGCTTTCGTGCTTTTGGAATAGGATCACCGCATTCAATGCAGAAATCAGCACTTTGAGCACCTTGTTTAAGTTGGCGTCTAGCATTTTCGATAGCATCTGCAATGGTGCTTTCAATTTGTTGATTAACGGCATCGTCAGATGCCCAACCACTAGCCATATTCGATCCTCCTAAAACTGAGATGGTTAGCTTGTGAAATGGTGATTTTTTAAGCTTTTTCAAGGGGTGTCTTTTAAAATCATTTTTATTGGAGATTATTATGCAACAATATGAGCAAGCAACATTCGCCGGCGGTTGTTTTTGGTGTATGGTCAAACCGTTCGATCAATACGAAGGTGTTATTAGTGTGGTGTCGGGTTATACGGGTGGGCATGTAGTAAACCCTACCTATGAACAAGTATGTCAAGGTGATACCGGACATACTGAAGCCGTTCAAATTACGTTTGATCCAAAGAAAATTAGTTATAAAAAGTTATTAGATATTTTTTGGCAACAAATTGATCCTACGGATCAACATGGTCAGTTTGCTGATCGAGGAGATTCTTACCGTCCGGTTATTTTTTATCATAATCAATTCCAACATAATTTAGCACTAGAATCGAAAAAAGAGTTAGAGGCAAGTGGTCGTTTTACTCACCCGATTCAAGTCGCTATTGAACCCGCTGTCGCTTTTTATCCAGCTGAAGAGTATCATCAAGACTTTTATAAAAAACAGTCACAACATTACAATCGTTATTATCAATTGTCCGGGCGTTCGTCATTTTTGTCACAGCATTGGCAAGATAAATCTAAACCTAAAAGTGAGTAAGTTATGCAAGATTACCCTCAGTATCGAAGTCAACAAAAATTAATACATTGGCTATCAGCAGTGCTAGTTATATTAGCGTTTTTGCTGATTATGTTTAAAATCATTCTATCTCATTTTTTGGGAGGGATGCCGAATATCTATTTGTTACATAAATCAATTGGTGTTTTAGTCTTCATTGTAACAATATGGCGTATTAAAGTAATTATCCAATATGGTATCCCTGATGTTTTAGATAAACATCAAAGACTACAGCGAATTTTATCAAAATCTACCCAAGGCTTTATCTATATTTTTCTGTTAATTGTTCCGTTATCTGGGTATTTGATGAGTAGTCGCCCGCTCAATGTTTTTGGTCTTGTTTCCATCCCTGCTATCGATATGCCAAATGAGTTTTATCTGTTTTTCCATAGCACTCATTTAGTCAGTTCATATTTGCTAGCCGTATTAATTTTGGTACATATTCTCGGGGCTTTATATCATTACTTTTGGCTTAAAGATAAAGTTTTACAATCGATGTTGGCAAAATAGTTAGCTTTAAAGGCTGTTTTGCTAATTAAGTTCTTCAATATTAGCTATTAGGTGACTTATGAATAAACTTACGAAAGACCAAGCCATTTCTAAATTAACCGCTATGCAATATCATGTGACGCAACAAAATGGCACAGAACCACCGTTTGAAAATGAGTTTAATGATAATCATGAAGAAGGATTATATGTCGATATTGTATCCGGTGAACCTTTATTTACTTCTTACGATAAATTTGATTCTGGATGTGGTTGGCCAAGTTTTTCTCGTCCTGTTAATGATCATCATATTCTTGAAAAAGCAGATAACAGTTATGGTATGCATAGAACCGAAGTCCGATCCGTAATAGGGGATTCTCACCTTGGGCATGTTTTTAATGATGGGCCTAAAGCGTTAGGTGGATTGCGTTATTGTATTAATTCTGCTGCTTTACGTTTTATTCCGGTTAATAAACTGGTCGAAGAGGGGTATGGGGAATATTTATCTCTTTTTGAAAAACATAAATCTTGATTTCCTATCATTCATTTATTGAATGATAGGCGTTAAATGGTAAATAATAAGATCAACAAACATTAAGGGTATGTTGGTTTAATTTCTTCTTTTAAATAGTGCATAACTTATCAGTAAAAAAACAAAACTGGTTATTAACGATCCTATGATTGGATAGATACCAATAACGATACTCATTTGAGCAAATAAGTTATCGGCTATATAGAAAATAAACCCAAAACTAATGCCGATGATGACCCTAACACCCGTTGACACACTTCGCAGTGGGCCAAATATAAACGAGAGGGCAAGTAACATCATGACAGCAACAGAGACCGGTTTTATGATTTTTTTCCAGAAAAGTAAATCATAATAGCTCGTATCTTGTCCCGAGTTGTGCAGATATTGTGAATATTTATAAAGTCCTGTAGCAGAAAGCGAGTCAGGATCAAAAGCAACAATGTTCAATTTATCCGGCGTGATGTTAGTTTCCCATTTCATGGACATCAGATTTGTTCCATTTACTTTAACCGGATCACTAAAGTCATTTTTTTCAACTTGCGTTAATGTCCATTCATTTTTTTTAAATATGCCATAATCAGCATGGGTTATAGACAATAATTGATTATTATCTGTCGCATAAATTGAAATATCGTTAATGGAATTATCGTCATTAACACGACCAATATAGATATAATTGTTTCCATCTTTTGCCCATAAACTACCTTGTTCAGCTAATAACGAATTGCCATATATTTTTACAGAACGCATATTACGGGCAGTTTGTTCACACTCAGGGGCTACCCATTCACCGATTGCCATAGTAATAATCACTAATGGTATAGCCGTTTTCATAACGGCTTTTGCAATTTTAAAACGGCTAAAACCAGACGTTTCCATAACGATAAGCTCGCTTCGAGATGCCAGTAACCCTAATCCAATTAAGGCGCCTAACAATGCTGCCATTGGAAAAAAAGTTTCCAGATCTTTAGGTGTCATTAAGGCCGTATATATACCAACTGAAAAAGCATCATAATCACCTTTTATTCTTCTGAGTTGGTCTATAAAACGAATAATCCCTGACAAGCTAATAAGTAAAAACAGGCTCAGACCTATTGAGCTTAAAATTGTTCTACCAATGTAGCGATCTAAAATCGAAAACACATTTTTCCCCTTTATGATTTACTGAATTTTAGACGAAGTTTACGCATGAAGATGCTATCCCAGCAATTTAATATCAATGCAATAATAAAATAGGTAATATTAATTAAGTAAAACCAAAATTCAGCATCCATACGGCCTTTCCCAGCATTTGCTTTTATTGAACTGGCTAACAGAAAATAGACCAAATAGAGCAGTAAAGCGGGTAAGATTTGCGAAAGCCTGCCTTGCCTTGGATTTGTGACACTCAGTGGAATAACTAAAAAAGCCATTAATGGAACGGAAACAATCAGTGTTAACCGCCAATAAAACTCAGCTTTGGTTTTGGGCGTTTTCAGCGTTTGCAATTCAGTTAATCCGAGCTGTTGTACATCAATTTTTTCATCATCACTATTCATATCCAATTCTTTAGGTTTGATAATTCCCAAATAATTATGAAAATTTGATATACGAAAATCTTGTAATTGTATGTTTCCTTCGTAACGATTGGCGCTTTCTAACGTAATAATTTGATTGCCTTCTTTGTCATGGCCGGTTTTGCCTTTATTCGCAATTATGATCGAGGGTCTTTCGTTATCTTTAGTTTTTACTTTAGCGATAAAAACATTTTCTAAATTGTTATTATTGACATTACCAATATAGATGACCGAATTTCCGTCAGGAGTTTGTTGAAATTGTCCGGATAATAATCCCGCTAAACTTGGATTTAATTTAGCATTTTCAATTAATTGACTTTGCTTGATATTTGACCAAGGCCCGAACCATAAAGTATTTAGCATTGTTAACGAGCAGGTGAAGATACATAGTAAAAAAACGACTTGATAAGTGACATTTTTTTTCACGCCGCAGGCATGCATAGCAACCATTTCACTGTCTGAATATAAGCGGCCAAATGTAATAAGCACCCCTAAAAAAAGACTTAAAGGTAAAATCAAATCAGCCATATTAGAAATACCCAAGACTAACAAGGGCATGATTAAGTCACGAGGAATATTTCCTTCGATCGCGCTCGATAAAATTTTAATTAATTTTTGAGAAAAGAAAATAAGGAGCAAGATAAACAAAATAGCACCTTGTGTTTTCAATGTCTCTTTAACTAAATATCGACGAATTATCACATTTTACCTATACAAAATTAAACGTTTTTTCAGATCTAATTATTATAAACTGAAATAAGAGTAATTAGTTATCTTTTTGTTGCTATCCCATGATGAATCGATAAAATATTACTATTCGCATTATCTTTTACACGAGAAACATTATGGAATTCTTAATCAAAAACAGTCATACTTTAACGAATCAAAAAACAGAATGTTTAGTTATTTCAATAGATTCAGGTAAGAAACAATCAGACATTGTTAATGAAATCGATGAATTGACTCATGGCATGATTAGCCAACTTATTAAAAGTGGTGATATTAGTGGTGAATTAGGAAAAACCACTCTGTTGTACCCTTGTATAACTGGTTTTACTCAAAAGTTATTATTGGTTGGCTGTGGCAAATGTAAAGAATTTGATTTTTCAAAAGCCAAAAAAGTGATTCAAAATGTGGTGAAAGAGCTAGTTGCTAAAAATATTAAGAGCATCACTTGGGATTTACTAACCGTCAATACTGCCTATAGTTCAATCATTGCAAAACAATTACCGCAAATTGTGAATGATATAACGTATCACTTTGATCTATTCAAAACGGAAAAAGCACCCAAACTGAATCTTGCTAAAGTTAATTTGATTTATGGTGATAAAGAACAAACGCAATCGATTAGTTGCAATTTACAACAGGGTAAAATTATTGCTGATGCTATCTTGGCTACAAAAACGCTGGCTAATATGCCTTCAAATATCTGTAATGCACAATATTTAGCAGAACAGGGTAAATTGCTAGACAAAACTTATGAATCATTAAAAACGACGTGCTTAGGTGAAAAAGAGCTCGCTAAATTAAATATGAATGCTTATTTAGCTGTAGGTCGAGGTTCACAGAATGAATCGATAATGACAGTTATCGAATACAACGGTGCAAAAGACAAAAAAGCGCAACCTATTGTTTTAGTCGGTAAGGGATTAACGTTTGATTCTGGTGGTTTGTCAATTAAACCAGCTGCAAGTATGGATGAAATGAAATACGATATGTGTGGCGCAGCTACCGTTTATGGCGTAATGCAAGCTGTAGCAGAATTAAATTTACCAATTAATGTGGTTGGTGTTATGGCTGGATGTGAAAATATGCCCGATGGTAATGCTTATCGTCCTGGCGATATTTTAACGACAATGTCAGGTACAACGGTTGAAGTGATTAATACAGATGCGGAAGGTCGTTTAGTTTTATGTGATACACTAACTTATGTTGAGCGTTTTAATCCAAAAGCGGTGATTGATATTGCAACGCTAACTGGTGCATGTATTGTGGCTTTAGGACATCATTATACGGGCGTGATGGGAAATGATGAAAAGTTAGTAACACAATTAGTGCATGCATCCAACAAAGCGGATGATAAAGCATGGGCTTTACCAATGGATAATGATTTCCAAGATCAGATTAAATCAACGTGTGCCGATATTGTCAATGCTGGTGGGCGTGATGGTGGTACGATTACAGCGGCATGTTTCTTGTCTCGTTTTACTCAAAAATACCATTGGGCACATTTAGATATTGCGGGTACAGCATGGAAATCAGGTGCAAACAAAGGTGCGACAGGGCGACCGGTTGCTATGTTGATTCAATATTTGTTAGATCAATAAGACGGCATTACTATTTTTATGAAAAAAGTGATTTTCTATCTGTTAGAAAACCAAACAGAAGCAAGCGAAACAGGCATATTGTTTTATGAAAAACTCGCTTGCCAAAAAATTGTCGAGGCATGGCAAGCAAAACAAAGAGTGTTGGTTGCTTGCCAAGATCAAGTTCAAGCTGAACGTATCGATGAATACCTTTGGCAACTGGATACCGATAATTTTGTTCCTCATAATTTAGTCGGTGAAGGAATGAAAGGGGGATCACCTGTTGAAATCTGTTGGCCTCAAAAACGCAGCAGTGGTAATCGTCAATTATTGATTAATTTGCAGGAACAGTTCCCTGAATTTTCTGGATTATATCATGATATTATTGATTTTGTGCCTGTTGAGGAACGATTGAAATCACTTGCCAGAAATAGGTATAAAACGTATAAAGAAAGTGGTTTTAATCTGAAAACAATACCCATATTATGTACATAATGGCTAGTATTGCTATGCTTGGTCATTAAGTTTTCAAACAGTAAATTTAATACTTTATGATAGTATTAAGCCAATTTATTGTTTATCTATTTTATAGTAGAATAATTCCATTTTTATGCCTTGAATTAGGATTAATGCATTTATATGAAAAATTCGACTTATAATCCACAAGAAATCGAACAGCCCATTTACCAACATTGGGAACAGAGCGGTTATTTTAAACCCAACGGTGACAAATCCCAGCCTAGCTATTGCATAGCGATTCCACCACCTAATGTGACAGGTAGTTTACATATGGGACATGCGTTCCAACAAACGATTATGGATGCGTTGATTCGGTATCATCGTATGCAAGGTCATAACACATTATGGCAATCTGGTACTGACCATGCCGGTATTGCAACGCAAATGGTGGTAGAGCGTAAAATCGCAGCCGAAGAAAGTAAAACCCGTCATGATTATGGTCGTGAAGCTTTTATTGAAAAAATTTGGCAATGGAAAGCCGAATCAGGGGGAAGCATTACTAAGCAAATGCGTCGTTTAGGTGATTCGGTTGATTGGGATCGTGAGCGTTTTACCATGGATGAAGGTTTATCTAATGCCGTTAAAGAGGTATTTGTAAGGCTTTATCAAGAGGATTTAATTTATCGTGGTAAACGTTTAGTAAACTGGGATCCGAAGTTACGTACAGCTATTTCTGATTTAGAAGTTGAAAATCGTGAAGTAAAAGGGTCTATGTGGCATTTGCGTTATCCCTTAGCTGACGGCGCAAAAACTGCTGATGGCAAAGACTATTTAGTGGTTGCAACTACTCGCCCCGAAACGCTATTTGGGGATACCGGTGTGGCTGTTAATCCTGAAGATCCGCGTTACAAAGATTTAATTGGTCACTATGTGATTTTGCCTTTTGTTAACCGTCGTATTCCGATTGTTGGCGATGAACATGCTGATATGACCAAAGGTACCGGTTGTGTAAAAATTACACCTGCGCATGATTTCAATGACTACGAAGTCGGTCGTCGACATCAATTACCGATGATCAACATTTTTACATTTGACGGTGATATTCGTGCACAAGCTGAAGTTTTTGATACCAATGGTGAAGCAAGCGATATTTATTCAACTGATATTCCGTCTGAGTTCCAAAATTTAGAGCGTTTTGCAGCACGCAAAGCGGTCATTGCTGCATGTGAAGCTCAAGCTATTTTAGAAAAAATCGAACCGCATGATTTAACCATTCCTTATGGTGATCGTGGTGGAGTAGTGATCGAACCAATGTTAACTGACCAATGGTATGTTCGAGCTAAAGTGTTAGCTGAGCCAGCTATTGATGCGGTGAAAAATGGCGATATTCAATTTGTACCAAAACAGTACGAAAACATGTACTTTTCTTGGATGAATGATATTCAAGATTGGTGTATTTCACGTCAATTATGGTGGGGACATCGTATTCCTGCTTGGTATGATGAGCAAGGTCGTGTTTATGTTGGACGAGATGAAGCTGAAGTTCGACGTGAAAATAATTTATCTGACGATATTATTTTATCTCAAGATGAAGATGTACTTGATACGTGGTTTTCATCTGCGCTTTGGACATTCTCAACATTAGGTTGGCCAGAAAATACGGATGATTTAGCAACTTTTCATCCAACGAATGTTTTAGTTACAGGCTTTGATATCATCTTCTTCTGGGTAGCTAGAATGATCATGATGACCATGCACTTTATTAAAGATAAAGATGGCAAACCTCAAGTTCCGTTCAAAACAGTCTATGTGACAGGCTTGATTCGTGATGAAGAAGGGCAAAAAATGTCTAAATCTAAAGGAAATGTTATCGATCCTTTAGATATGATTGATGGGATATCACTTGCTGATTTACTCGAAAAACGTACTGGTAATATGATGCAACCTCAATTGGCTGAAAAAATAGCCAAACGTACGGAAAAACAGTTTCCAAACGGGATAGAAGCACATGGTACTGATGCATTACGCTTTACTTTAGCGGCGCTTGCATCAACTGGGCGAGATATCAATTGGGATTTAAAACGTTTAGAAGGTTATCGTAACTTCTGTAATAAACTTTGGAATGCTAGCCGTTATGTGCTAATGAACACCGAAGCACATGATTGTGGTTTCAAAGGTGGCGATCTGGCTTATTCATTAGCGGATAAATGGATACTAGCTGAATTTAACCAAACCGTAAAATCTTATCGTGAAGCTTTTGATACTTATCGATTTGATTTAGCTGCTAATATTTTATATGAATTTACATGGAATCAGTTCTGTGACTGGTATTTAGAATTGACTAAATCAGTATTAGCCAATGGTGGACAATCCGAACAACGTGCTGCCCGTCATACCTTAGTCACCGTTCTTGAGGCATTATTACGACTTGCACATCCAATTATTCCTTTTATTACAGAAGTGATTTGGCAAAGTGTTAAACCTTTAATGGAGATTAAAGCCGATACCATTATGTTACAGCCGATGCCTGCATTTGACAGCAAGCATACTGATGACCAAGCCGTTGCGGATATTAACTGGATTAAAGATGTGGTTATTGCTGTTCGTAATATTCGTGCTGAGATGAATATTGCACCAAGTAAACCATTGCAACTATTGATTCGTAAAGCTTCGCCTACAGTTCATCGAATCATCAGTGATAATATCAATTTCATTGAATCGTTAGCCAGATTATCCGAAATTGTCTTATTAGATGAAGGTGAAACGGGGCCATTGTCAGTAACTAAATTGGTGGATGGCGCTGAGCTATTAATGCCAATGGCTGGCTTAATTAATAAAGACGATGAATTAGCGCGTCTTGAAAAAGAGATAGCCCGTATTGACGGTGAAATAGCCCGTATTGCCGGTAAATTATCGAATGCCAGTTTTGTAGATAAAGCACCGGCAGCAGTCGTTGCCAAAGAGAAAGAAAAACAACAAGGCTATATTGATGATAAAACCAAATTGCAAGAACAATATCTTGCGATTAAAAATTTATAGTCTTGCCAATAAAATCTCTCGCTAATTTAGCGAGAGATTTTTTTACCTTGCTCCATTATTGCTTATCGATGATACCTGAAATTGTATATTAACTGACCGCTATTAGGGTTGATAAAGTACCACCATTATAAAATGATACATGTTATATTTGTAATTAGACCATGTGGGCGTTAAGGTAAGAAATGATATATTAAGATTAATATCAATGTTTTACAAAAAAAATTGGTGTTGCTAATTTGCTTTTGAATTAAGTTTACTATATACTTCGAAAATACTTTTATGGGTTGTTAGCTCAGTCGGTAGAGCAGTTGACTCTTAATCAATTGGTCGCGGGTTCGATCCCCTCACAACCCACCATTTTAATATTCCTTTTTCATAATTTTCTAGCTTTGATAGCTTTCAAGTTTACCTGTTTGTTCAAATTAGCATGATGAAATGAAACCATAATTAAGCTTTAATATTATTGATTAAGGTTGTGATAGGTTAATAAAACATCAAAAAGTTAAGGTTTTAAACTTAACCAATAAATTTGTTTTTCAAATGACTATAGGTATTATTATGAATGCATATCTTTATCTTTTTTTCGCTATTATTTGTGAAGTTATCGCTACATCTTCATTAAAATTATCGAATGGGTTTACCCATCTTATTTATTCTATTATTACAATTGTTGGCTATAGCGCATCATTTTATATTCTTTCCTTAGCATTAAAAACCATTCCCGTAGGTATTGCTTATGCGATTTGGTCAGGAATTGGTATTGTGCTTATTAGTTTGATTGCTTGGATCTTCATGAAACAAACTTTGGACTTAGCGGCTGTAATCGGTATGGGATTTATCATGTTTGGGGTAATTATTATAAACTTATTTTCTAAAGTGTCAGGGCACTAATATTATTAATGTCGATTTTGAGATGAATAATTAATCAGTATAACAGTTTGTTTTAATTAAGTTAATCAATAAACAAGGTTAGATGATTGAATAAACTTCAGGTTTAATGGCTATTGAGTAAAAGCACGCTATTGACGTCATAATTAGATTGTCAAAAAGTTTTAGTTATTACCTTTGTTTCAGTATAAAAAATTACATGCTAAGCTTGAATGGTTGCGTTTATCGCTATATCATAGCGCAGCTTAAAAAGACTTTAATCATCAAAATTATAAACGAGTCATCATGTTAATTAATGCTAAAAATATACTGGAAAAATTAAATCCTCATAACAAAATCAATTACGATTCTGTTTTACAAGAAGTCATCGCAGATTGGCAGCACGAAGCAGTTCGCCCTAAATTATTGATTCATAGTTGCTGTGCACCATGTAGTACCTATGTTTTAGAGTATTTGGCGCAGTATGCTGATATTACTATCTATTTTGCCAATTCGAATATTCATCCAAGAGTTGAATATGAACATCGTAGTCTGGTCCAACAAAAATTCATCAACGATTTTAACCTGAAAACAGGGCATCATGTCCAGTTTTTAGAAGCACCTTACCAACCGGCAGAGTTTGTTAAACAAGTTGGGCATTTGCGTGATGAGCCCGAAGGAGGAGAGCGTTGTCATCTCTGCTATAAAATGCGGTTAGATTTGGCAGCGATTAAAGCGCAAGAATTGGGATACGATTATTTTGCGAGTGCATTGACGTTAAGTCCTAAAAAAAATAGCCAGAAAATCAATCAACTGGGTTTTGAAATTCAAGAAATTTTTTCGGTGAATTATCTACCTTCCGATTTTAAAAAAAATAATGGTTATAAACGTTCTATCGAGCTTTGCAAAGAATATGATGTCTATCGACAATGTTATTGTGGTTGTATTTTTGCTGCTAAAGCGCAAGGCGTCGATTTAAAAAATGTTATCGCGATCGCCAAGCAGGGATTAGAAAAGATGAGTTAATACATATTATTATCCTCATAAAAGATGCAAAAAAATAGTTAGTTCACCCTATTAAAAATGGTTTTAACTAACTATTTTCTCTGATAGAAATTAATTTAATAGGATTTTAAAAACGCAACTTTATAACAAGATATTTTTTAACCAAATTGATTAAAAAAAGTAAGATTCGGCTATAATTATTACATATAAAAAATAAAGCGATATTGATTATATCGATTAAAAAGTAATGGATGCTTTGGGGATTATGTGCTGCTTATGTCAAAATTATTTAAATTTGGTTTAGATGTGGGTTCCACAACAGCGAAATGTGTTGTACTTGATGAGTTTGACAATTTTGTTTATACCAATTACATTCGTCATAATACACATATTGTGGCGACAGTCCTCGATTTACTTAATGAAATTAAACAGAAGTTTGGTAATAATATTTGTCTATCCGTCAAGGTAACGGGTTCGGCTGGTATGGGAATATCTGAAAAAGCCGATATTCCTTTTATCCAAGAAGTGGTGGCGGCATCGGAAGTTGTGCAGCGCAACTATCCCGAAGTCAGAACCTTAATTGATATTGGCGGTGAAGATAGTAAGATGATTTTCTTCTTTCCCGATCGCCCGCCCGATATTCGAATGAACGGTAGCTGTGCAGGTGGGACAGGGGCATTTATCGATCAAATGGCAACCTTATTAAACACGCCTGTTCAACAATTTGATCAACTCGCTCAACATCATGACAAAATCTTTCCGATTGCTTCTCGTTGTGGCGTTTTTGCCAAAACCGATGTCCAAAATCTCATTAGTCGTAATGTCTCAAAAGAAAATATCGCCTATTCTGTTTTACATGCTGTTTGTATTCAACTCGTTAATACCTTAGCACGTGGTTATGATATCGTTCCTAAAGTGATGTTAATTGGTGGGCCATTTTCCTTTATTCCAACCTTAGGTAAAGCAGCGCTTAATACGTTGAAATTAGGTGAAGATCAGCTAGTTGAAACGCCTTATCCAACATTGTTGTCTGCTTGGGGGGCGGCAATTCATCCGATTGAACGTGCTGAACTTTCAATTAATAGTTTTATCGAGAAATTAAATGCTTCAACAAAAATTGCAGTGAATCAATCTTTTCGATTATCTCCTCTTTTTAATGAAACCTTATCATTTGATGACTGGAAAAAAAGACGGAAATATATCGATATTCCTCGATTAAATATCGCAGATTATAAAAAGCAAAATGCTTTTTTGGGCATAGATAGTGGTTCAACGACAACCAAAATTACGTTAATTAGTGAAGATGATGAACTACTGTTTACTTATTATGCCCCCAATAACGGTCATTCAATTAGTGCACTGATTAAAGGATTATCTCAATTAAAAAAAGAAATTGAGACATCCAATAAAGATATTGTGATTTTGCGTACGGGTGTCACCGGTTATGGCGAAGAGTTATTAAAAGCCGCATTTGGTATTGATGATGGTTTAGTTGAAACGATGGCGCATTTTGCCGCAGCAAAGCATATTGATCCAGATGTCAGTTTTATCATGGATATCGGTGGTCAAGATATGAAAGCCATTTTTATTGCCAATGGTGTGGTTAATCATATCGAACTTAATGAAGCTTGTTCATCAGGGTGTGGTTCCTTCATTGAAACTTTTGCTAAATCATTAAACTCAAATACCATTGATTTTGCCGATGCGGCCTGTCAATCAACTCATCCCTGTGATTTAGGTACACGCTGTACTGTGTTTATGAACTCTAAAGTTAAACAAGCCCTACGCGAAAATGCCACCATGGGGGATATTTCGGCTGGACTTGCGTTTTCAGTGATTAAAAATGCAATTCATAAAGTGCTTAAACTGCACGATATGCGTAAATTAGGTAATAATATCGTCGTGCAAGGTGGAACTTTTAAGAATCCTGCTGTTTTTCGAGCCTTAGAACAATTAACCGGTGCGCAAATCACCAGCTCAAATATCCCTGAATTAATGGGCGCCTATGGCTCGGCTTTAGTGGCAAAAAATCATTTTGTTGAAAATAATACACCTTCACAATTTATTGGGCTGGATAACTTAGCAAAAGCTGAAGATAACAAAGCGAAACCTTCTCGTTGTAAGGGGTGCGAAAATAATTGTGATATTATGATCTACCGTTTTGCCAATGGACAAAAATATTATTCCGGTAATAAATGTGAACGTTTCTTAAGTAATAATCAATATAAAGATAATCATGCTTTTAACATGTTTGATTATAAAAACGCGCTCTTGTTTGATCGAATCACTGTCGAAAATCCTCAGGCAAAAATTAATATAGGCATACCTCGTGTTCTTGGACAGTATGAAAATTTTCCTTTTTGGCATACTTTATTGACTCAAAGCGGTATCAACGTAATACTTTCACCTTATTCGACCCATAAAATTTATGAACAAGGAGCAGGTACAGTGATGTCTGATAGTATCTGTTTTCCTGCTAAATTAGTACATGGGCATATTATGGAATTAGTTGGTCAAAAAGTGGATCGTATTTTTATGCCTATGGTCGTATTTGAATCATCCCAGTTTGATAATGCAGTAAATAGTTATAATTGTCCTATTGTGAGTAGTTATGCAGAAGTCATACATAGTGCTATCAATCCAGAATTAAAATATGGTATTCCGATTGATTATCCTGTGATGAATTTCACGGATGTGAAGTTACTCAAAAAAAGTTGTGTTCAATATTTACGGTCATTAGGTATAGCGAAAAAAGTCATTGATAACGCCTTTTCGGCAGCATTAATGGCACAGTCCCAGTTTAAACAGAATCTTTACAACAAAGCGATTGAAGTATTAGATAATGCCAAACAAACAGGGCGATATGTATTTATTTTAGCAGGACGGCCTTATCATAGTGATAGCTTAATAAACCATAAAACACCTGAAATCTTAAATGCGCTTGGTTGTGATGTGATTACTGAAGATTCTGTATTAGGTGGCATTAGCCAGTTATCGCCAGAACTTCAAATTTGTTCACAATGGAGCTACCCGAATCGTTTATATGCTGCCGCTTCATTCGTTGCAGAGCAACCCAATAATATCCAATTTGTTCAACTTAATTCATTTGGTTGCGGGCCTGATGCTATTGTTACCGATGAGTGTAAAGCAATTTTAGAATCAAAAGGTAAAACCGGTACGATAATTCGTGTTGACGAAATTACCGCAACGGGTTCTGTCAGATTACGTTTACGTTCCATTATTGAATCGATACGAATGAATCATCAGCAACCGTTAAAAACAGATGAACGTAAAAAAACGGCTATTTTTAGCAAGCAAGATAAGCAACGTCGAACCATTTTAGCACCGTTTATCTCCGATTTTTATTCTCCGCTTTTAACGCCAATTTTTGCGTTATCGGGTTATAAACTGGAAACATTACCTAAACCAGATAAGCGTTCAGTCGAATGGGGATTAAAATACTGCAATAACGAAATCTGTTATCCAGCAACAATTATTGTTGGGGATATTATTAAAGCATTGCGTTCAGGTAAATATGACCGTAATGATGTGGCAATAGGGATAACTCAAACGGGTGGACAATGTCGAGCGAGTAGTTATTTATCGTTGATCAAAAAAGCGATGATCAGTAATGGTTTTGAAAATATTCCCATAATTTCACTTAGTACTGGAAATATTAATGAAATAGAACAACCTGGCTTTAAGCTAAATTGGTTTAAAACATTACCGATAACTTTTTTTGCGATGCTTTTTGCTGATTCACTATCAAAAATGTATTACGCCATTGCGCCAAGAGCGAAAGTTAAACAACAAGCTGATCAGCTTAAAGCGCTTTATATGCATAAATTGCAACAACTTATTCAACAAAAGCAAGGTAAAAAGGCCATCTTCGAACTATTAACGCAAGCCGTTGTACACTTTAATCAAATTGAAACACACCATAAAGATTGTCCACAAATCGGTATAGTGGGCGAAATTTACGTTAAATATAATAGTTTTGGTAATCAACACAGTATTGAATGGCTAGTCGAGCAGGGTATTGAACCGGTTATTCCACCAATGATTGAGTTTTTTGCGCAATGTTTTGTTAATTATGATAGTAATGTCAATAATTATCTCTCATCAAAGAGTTATATCTCTTATCTAATATCCTTTTTTGAAAAGATTGCACATCGGTATATTGATAAAACAAATAAAATTTTGTCCCAATTTAAGTATTATCAACCTTTCCATAATATTCGCGATATGTCTAAAAAGGCTGAAGAAATCTTAAATCTGGCGAATCAATATGGTGAAGGTTGGTTGATTCCTGCTGGCATTATGACATTTGCTGAACAGGGAATTAACAATGTGATTAGCCTGCAACCGTTTGGATGTATTGCGAACCATGTTGTATCTAAAGGTGTTGAAAAACGAATGCGAGATCTTAACCCAAAACTCAACTTACTCTATTTAGACTTTGATGATGGTGCAGGTGAAGTTAATGTGCTTAATCGTTTGCATTTTATGGTAAGTTCATTAAAGTATACCCAGTTACAACGGATTGTTTAAATGTTAAAGTACATGACGATTCAGTGTAAATCATAGTTAAAAAAAGTAATTTATAAAAGGATTGTTTGTGTTATCAATTTATCAATTAAAATCACGATTTCAATCGTTACTTCGTCCCTGCGTTGAGAAATTCTATAGTGTGAACATTACCGCTAATCAGGTCACCTTATTCGCTTGTATGGGCTCTATTTTTATCGCCTTGATTGTGAGTTATTTTATTGAATATCTTTGGCTATTTTTCTTAATTCCAGTATGGATGTTTATTCGAATGGCGCTCAATGCCATTGATGGCATGTTAGCACGAGAGTATCATCAAAAATCTAATTTAGGCGCATATCTAAATGAAATAACGGATGTTATTTCCGATTGTGCGCTATTATTAGTATTTATTCAGGTGCCAAGTGTCAATACTGGTTTAGTGATATTGATTGTGTTACTGTCTTTTTTAACTGAATATAGTGGTGTTTTAGGGTTACTAATTGGTGCATCCAGACGGTATGACGGTCCAATGGGAAAAAGCGATAGAGCTTTTATTTTTAGCTTAATCAGTTTAGGTATTGCTACCGGTTTGTTACCATTGAATTGGATAAATGCGTTATTAGGGATAATTATTTTTTTACTCATATGGACGACTGTGAATCGAATTCGAAAAGGTTTGCAAGAAGCTAAAATTTAACAAGGAGTTGTCGATGCGTCAACAGCAACAAAAAACATTCACAAGCCATGATGGTTGCCAAATATTTTATCGCTACTGGCCTGCAATAGATGCCGATATTCAACCTAATCAAGCGATTGTGCTTTTTCATCGAGGACATGAACATTCTGGTCGAATAGCGCATCTTGCCGACGAACTTGAATTACCTAATTTTCAAATTTTCGCATGGGATGCTCGAGGTAATGGACAATCAGAAGGTGAACGAGGCGATGCCCCCAATTTTGCCACGTTGATCAAGGATGCGAATGCTTTTATTGAACACATTACCCAAGAATATAGTTTAAGACAACAAGATATTGCAATAATTGCACAAAGTGTGGGTGCCGTCATTGCAAGTGCATGGGTACATGACTATACCCCTAATATTCGAGCCTTAGTACTAGGAGCGCCTGCTTTTCGTGTAAAACTTTATGTTCCTTTGGCAGTGTCTGGTTTAAAATTATTATATAATCTGAAAGGTAATTTTTTTGTTAATAGTTACGTTAAATCTGGATTATTGACTCATGACAAACAACGAGCAGAATCATTTAATCAAGATCCATTAATCACTCGACCAATTTCAGTCAGATTGCTACTTGATTTATATTCTGTAGCTGATCGTATTGTTAAAGATGCTAATGCAATAACAGTGCCGACTCAAATACTTGTTTCTGGTTCTGATTTTGTTGTCAGACGCAAACCTCAGAAACAGTTTTATGAAAATTTAGGTACCACTCAAAAAGAATTTCATATTTTGCCTAATTTTTATCATGACACGTTTGGTGAACAAGAACGCCATATCGCTATTGAAAAAGCAAGGCGTTTTATTATAGGGTGCTTTGCAAATCAACCGAATATTCCTTCTTTGGTTAACGCAGACCTTGTTGGTTATACTAAGCAAGAAGCCGATAATTTATCATTGCCTGTGAAGGGAATAGTTAAACCTCTTTACTGGAAATTCATCAAAGCTAATTTAAAATATGCCAGTAAAATTTCTGATGGTATCAAACTTGGAGTTGAAACTGGGTTCGACTCAGGTAGTACATTGGATTATGTTTATCGTAATCAACCTTCAGGAAGTTCAAAATTAGGTCAGTTTTTTGACTATATTTATTTGCAATCAATGGGTTGGCGAGGAATTCGGCAACGTAAAATACATCTTGAAGAATTATTAAAATTAGCCATATCGCAATTACAAAAACACGATAATATCGTCAATATTGTTGATATAGCAGCAGGCCATGGACGTTATATTCTTGAGACAATTAATCAGTTAGCCAAGAAACCTGATTCAGTACTGCTTAGAGATTATAGCGATATTAATATTCGTGATGGTCAAAATTTGATTAATGAATTAGGCTTAAGTCACCTTGTACAGTTTGAAAAGGGCGATGCTTTTAACAGACAGCAGTTAGCTGACCTATCGCCTAAACCAACATTAGCTGTCGTTTCTGGTTTGTATGAATTGTTTAGTGATAACTCATTATTACGTGAATCTTTATCGGGTTTAGCGGATGCTATCCCCAAAGGTGGATATTTAATTTATACCAATCAACCTTGGCATCCTCAACTTGAGTTTATTGCCCGAGCATTAACTTCACATCGTGATGGGCAACCATGGATAATGCGCAGACGGACACAACTTGAAATGGATCAACTTGTCATGGCAGCAGGCTTTCGAAAAGTCACAATGCGTATTGATCAGTGGGGGATTTTTACGGTGTCATTAGCTCAGCGCATTGATTAATTAATTAACGTTATGATGAAGCAGGGTTCTATTCAATTAAACATTAACAAATGTTTATGGCTTATCGGGTTAACGGTATTTTTCTTTGCTAGTTACAATTTTAGCAATGCATTCACAGCTGAACGTAATGATGTCAGTAGCATTGTTTTTGATTGGGAAACGCTCATACCACTTTGGTCATGGACGATTGTGCCCTATTGGTCGATAGATTTAATGTATGGACTTGCTATATTACTAGCAAAATCGAATCAGTCATTAAAAATACTTTGCTTTAGATTATTAACCGCACAAATTATTTGTGTCTGTTGTTTTCTTCTTTTCCCACTTAAATTCAGTTTTGATCGTCCAGCTATGGACGGATTTTTTGGTTTACTTTTTGATTTTCTTATGGGATTTGATAAACCTTTTAATCAAGCCCCATCATTACATATCACATTACTTATTATTTTATGGCAGTTCTATGCTAATTATTTTCAGACTTTTTTCCGTAATATTTTGCATATTTGGTGTTTGTTAATTGCGCTATCGGTATTAACAACCTGGCAACATCATTTTTTTGATATCCCAACTGGTGTATGGGTGGGGTGTTTATGCATATGGTTATGGCCTAATGATGGTATATTTACCCTAAAATTAGCGTTTTTATCAAAACAGTACCGTTGGGCTTTTATTTATTGTTGTTTAACTCTGTTAACCATGAGTTTGGCCATTTATATGAGGGGTTGGGGACTTTGGTTATTTTGGCTTTCTGGAGCATTTTTGTTGGTCGCGCTTAATTATTTCTTGATAGGTGCAAAAGGATTTCAAAAACAATCTAACGGGCATTTTTCACTCGTCGTTATTATATTATATTTGCCTTATTTTATCATTATGTGGATCAATTCACGTTTATGGACGTTTAAGCACCAACCAAACAATTTCATTGAGGATAACGTTTATTTAGGTAGAATTCCTTCAACCTACTATCTGAAACACAATCAATTTACAACTATTGTTGATTTATGTGCAGAACTGCCGATAGGTCAATTTAAAGGTAATTATATGCTAATGCCCATTTTGGATATGACACCGCTCACGCAAGCGCAATGTCAAATGACGGCTGAAATCATTGAACAATATCGACTCCAAGGTCGATTGTTAGTCTGCTGTGCATTAGGTTATTCAAGAAGTGCGACAGCAGTTATCGCGTGGTTGTTGTGGACTAATCGAGCCAAGAATGTTGATGATGCGATAGCTAAGGTAAGAACATGTCGGCGTAATATTGTTATTTCAACTAGACAACGGTTAATATTAATAGAATGGAGCAGAAATCTACATGCTGAAATCTGATCATAATAGAAAACAGTTTCAGACCAATCAAACTGAAATTGTGACATTGTGTAGTTTACTTTCTTTAAGTAAGCAAATTAATATTTTTTCTGGGTTATTAACAATTTCTGCGTTGGTCATTGGCTTTATTTATCTGGCAATTAATGATTCAAATCTGATAAGTTTAATCTGTTTTTTTGTTTTTATTTTTGGCTTAATAAGTCAATATTATGCACTTAGGACTAATTTCGATATCAAACTTTTTGAATATTCGACGCCATATATTCAGGAACCCTCAATAGTGTTGAAAGAGTTAGATCATGCGCTTGTAAAATTAGGTTTAATTAAATCTGATTTTTCTAAATCTCGAACAATGTATGAGCGCGAAAAAGGGACATTACGACTTTTCAAAATTCAAATAGTGACAGTGATGATCCAACTTTTACTCTTTATAGGTGGATTTGCCAGTCGTATTATTTATAATTTATTGTAAAATGATTTCAACATTCATTTTTAAAGTATTAAAAAATCAGCAATTTGAGGAAATAGATGTCTAACTATCAATACCATACTTTATTGTTATTTTTGGGCGTTACTCTATTTTTAATCGTTGCGTCGTTAATTGGTCTCACGTTAAAATATCGAATTCGATCCCCTAATCGCGTTATTGATAATTTAAATACTCGCATTAATGCGTGGTGGGTCATGGTGGCAATTTTAGGTACTGCTTTTTTGATCGGAAAATTAGCCGTCATTTTTTTATTTTTCGTGGTATCGGGTTTAGCATTACGCGAGTTTCTTAATCTGACCAGTATTAGCCGATATGATTATTACGTTTTAATATTTGCTTTCGGAATAGCGTTGCCGGCGCAATATATTTTAGTCGCTGTTTCATGGTATGGTCTATTTAGCATATTCATTCCAGTATACGGTTTTTTAATTCTTTCTATTTTAGCCACAGTGACCGGATCCTCATTTAAATTCTTAGACAGAACGGCCGAAGTACAATGGGGATTAGTCATCACCGTATATAATATCTCTTGTGTACCTGCCTTATTGTCACTCCAAATTGATAACTATCACGACCGAAATTTATTACTTATTGCTTTTTTGGTGTTAGTTGTTCAAATGTCAGATGTTTTGCAGTATGTCTTTGGTAAATTATTTGGTAAACATAAAATTAGCCCAAATCTCTCACCATCCAAAACAGTGGAAGGATTTATTGGTGGCATAATTACAGCCAGTTTTATTGGTAGTTGTCTGTTTTGGATTACGCCATTTAGTCTTATTCAAGCTGGTTTAATTTCACTCATGATCACCTTGCTAGGATTTTTTGGCGGATTAGTTATGTCTGCCATAAAGCGTGATAGGGGGGTAAAAGATTGGGGTAACCTAATTGGCGGACATGGTGGTGTACTTGATCGTTTCGATTCAATCTGTTTTGCAGCGCCTGTTTTTTTTCATGTAGTTAGATATTATTGGGCATAAAATAGTATTAAGTTTAAATTAATAAAAAGCTTTGTATAAATTATAAAAATTTATATCTAAAAATGAGCAAAACAGATTATTTTATGATATAAATACTAGGTATTGTATTAACTTAAGATAGAAAGAAGGACTTAGTATGTTAAAAGAGCAAATGGTAGTAAAAAATTCAACCGGTCTTCATGCGCGCCCAGTAACGGCATTAGTTAAATTAGCCGGTCGCTATAAATCATCAATTGAGCTTGTTTATAACGACAAAGCGATTAAACTAAAAAGTATGATGGGGTTGCTTGGAGCAGGTGTAAAAGGTGGTTCAACTGTTGAAATCATCTGTGATGGAGAAGACGAGCAAGCTGCAATGGATGAAATCCGCGAATTATTTGCTACTGGTTTTGGTGAATAATTGACAAATCTTTATCAAAACAGAATGTTATAAACATATCTATTCCGTCGACTTAGGTCGACGGAATGGTTTTAAAAGGGCGAGAACTGAATACTTTTAAGTAGAACTATTTAATAAAATTAAGCTAATCTTTGATGATTGAATTTAATTCGTGTGGATCAATAGATGGCAATAATTTTGTAAAACCCTTAGTTAAATATATCAGATAGAAAAATCCAATAGCGAGCCAAATTAAACCAACTACCATAGCTGTCGCATCTAAACTAGTCCACAACCACAAAGAAAGTAAAACACCAATTGCCGGTAAAAGACCATATTTGATGATTAACGCGAATGTTTTGGTTTGACCTTCACCTAAATAGCTTTTAATTACACATAAATTGACAAAAGTAAATGCGACTAACGCCCCAAAGCTAATCATTGAAACGACCAATGTTAAACTTAACACCAACGATAATAATGAAAAACATGCTACAAATATTATAGATAAATAAGGTGTTCTGAAACGAGGGTGGATACGATAAAAGATCTGCTTTGGTAATACGCCTTCACGACCCATTGCATAGAAGATTCGTGAAACACTGGTTTGTGCAGTCATTGCAGAGGCAAACACACCTGTTAAATAAGCCGCTTGGAAGAAGTTATACATAAATTCTCCACCTAATCGGCTAATATCGCCCACACGACGAACAACTTCTAAACTTGCGGTATCTTTATTCTCTGCAAAATCAGTCCAATTTGGATAAGCTAAATGAGCACAATAAGAAACGACTAAAAAGATACATCCAGCAATAAGGACAGTCCAAATAATTGCTCTTGGTAGCGATTTTTGGGCATCATTCGATTCTTCAGCTAATGTCGCAATAGCATCAAACCCTAAAAAAGCCAAACATAATATTGCTGCGCCAGATAGTAATCCGCTAAAATCGCCAGCATTAACTGATAATGGTTTCATCATAGCATCAGGCGTTAAATTAACGTTTGTAAATGTCAAAAAGATAAATAAACCGATAAAAATCATTTGAATGATGATCAAAGTGAAATTAACCGAATTAATTAGTTTAATTCCCAAATAATTGAGTAAACTTACACCAATTAAAGATCCTAAAACAAATACGGGTGCAGGAATCGCTGGAAACGCTTCGTTTAAATAAATACCTAAAACCAAATAATTTAAAATTGGTAAAAAAAGGTAATCTAAAATTTGAGCCCAACCAACCAAAAAACCGACTTTTCCACCAAAAGTACGTTGTACATACGAATAGGCTGAACCAGCAATTGGTAGCTTATTGGCCATACGGCAATAGCTCAATGCTGTGAAAAAGATCATGGCAAGGGTAATGATGTAGGCTATAGGTAAGTGTCCATTACTTGTAACAGTGACTTCCCCATAAGTGGTAAAGATCCCCAAAGGAACCATATAAGCTAAACCAAATGCAATCAATGCAGGTGTGGTTAAAACTCGTTTCATTTTTATTGCGGACATGACTAACTTTGCTCCTCTGTCCCAAAAAACAATAAAAAACTACTAAGTATAGTTTTGCCTTTTTACCCGCTAAAAGCGGCAGGGAATTCTCCCATATTATTATAATTATGCAAGTTAATTTTTATTATATTGACATTAAATTATGCAAATTTTGAATTAGATCATTCAATATGAATTATTTCTAAACAAATCTTAATAAAAATAGGTTATTTAAACTCGTAGGCGTGACCTATATTTAGGTTCAGCGTTCTATTATAGATAAGCATAGAAGGATAAAAAATTGAAAAAGCCAAGGTAATTTGTTCATAAAATATATTGTATTTTAAATTGGAGAAAAAGAGATTATTGTGGATTTGATATAAAGTAGTGAAAAAAATATTTTTAGGAAAATTATTGTTTAAAGCTTTTCTATTAACAGTAATATTTTGGATGAATGTTTTAAAATGTAAGAAAATTTGAATAAAAAGTAATTTTGATTTTCCTTGTTACAGATATGCAACCAAAGCATTTACCATTATTCTTACTTTCAGTACTGATTGCTAATGTATATAGTAATTAAATTATTAAATCTAACAAGAAACTAATTATCCGTTCTAGGTGGGGAACAGCTTGCTTATCAGCTAACGTACCTATTATTCATATAAACGATAAAGACGCAATGACTAAACAAAAAAAAAGCCAACAGTTAGGTTGGCTCTATTTTTTAAACAATCTATCTAAAGCTATAGTTTTTACGAGTCTTGTTGATAAACTGTTTTACCACCAACAATAGTCGTTAACACTTTCACATTTTGCATATCGGTTGCTGGAATGGTAAATGGATTGCGATCTAAGATGATCAAATCAGCAAATTTACCTTTTTCAATTGAGCCAATATACTCATCTTGTTTTAGCACATAAGCAGCACCGATGGTTGCGCAACGTAAAACTTCAGACACGGTTAAATTACGGTCACTGTTTAAACGTGGGTGCTGTGCATCAATTTGTCGGGTCATGGCTATTTGAAAATCATACCATTCATTTAATGGATCAATTGGCCAATCGCTTCCAAAGGCGCAGTTGACGCCTGCATCGATATATTGCCCGTGGGCTTCTAAACCGTAATAGCGTTTTTCGCCAAATAGTGTTTGGTATTGTTTAACCATGGCGTCGCTACAGCCTGCCCATTGGAATGAAAACACTACACAAGCATTTAATTGCTTATACCTTGCATATTGATGCGCAGCACTAAGTTCATTGTGCGCTGTGCTAGGGCGGATATCAGCATCTGGTAATGCTTGGCGCATTTTTTCGATTGCATCAAGCACTACTTCAATGGCACCTTCACCAACAGTATGCATATGAGGATGAAAACCGGCACGAGAGGACTCTAAAATTAAAGCATTTAGCATCTCAGTTGAATAGTACAAATCACCATAACGATCTTTTTCATCTTCAAGCTGATAAGGTTGCAATAGTCTTGCTGTCATTAATGGTGCTTGCATTACCCCGTCAACAAACAGTTTAGTATGTGAAATTTTAATACCGGGCTTAGGTTGCCAATTTTTATCATCATAACGGTTTGCAAACTGTTTAACTTTTTCGAGTAATGCCGGAATAGCTTCAATGGATGTCACATCATCTGGCGGTAACTCTCGTGCACCAAATAACCGAATGGTAAGTTGATCTTGCTGTTGCAACTTCAAAAAGGCATCGGCTTGCGTTTCAGTTATCCGTGCGTCCATCACGGCTGTTACGCCTTGTTTGTTTAATTCTGCTTGTGCTAATTTAGCAATATGTGCGGCTTGTTCTTCCGTCAATTTTGATATGCTATCAAAAGCTCGCATAGCCGGTGCATCTTCTAAAATGCCATTAAGTTCACCGTCTTGTGTTCTGCCAATTTTTCCATCTGTCGGTTCGGGTGTGTTTCTATCCAAACCAAATTTTTGCAACGCAATACTATTAGCAACTAACGTATGACAATCGTTAGAAAAAAGGATTACCGGTCGCTGAGTATTGAGTTTATCCAGATCGAAGCGGGTAATATCGGTACCAATTGGTAAAACTTCTTGCCTTAACCAGCCTCGAACTTGTAGCCATTGTGTGCTATTATTCTGACTGTCTTTATCCAAGTGTTTTTGAATAATTGCTAAAGTATCCTCAACGGTTAAACTTTGATAATTCAAATTACATGATGTCAATTGCATGCCACCCCAAAAAGTATGAAGGTGTGAGTCGATTATCCCCGGCATCATCGTTTTACCATGAAGATCGTAAATTGCTGTATCATTATCAACATAGTGATGGCTATTTATTTCATCTGTGGAGCCTGTTGCTATTATGTAACCATTTTTGATTGCTATCGCTTCACAAACTGTATCTTTTTTATCTGCTGTATAAATATAGCCATTAATATAAATAACATCAGCTTTAACCATTATTTTTGATTCCTTAAATAAAGAACGATATAAAAGGTGAACGATACCAGATTTATAAAAAATTTGTCAAATGCAATAATTTTCTTTATTGTGTAAAACGATTATGCTACATATAATCTCTATAGTTACAGCGTCACAAGGTGAACAAATGAAATATCAACAACTCGAAAACCTTGAATGTGGTTGGAAGTGGCACTATTTAGTAAAAAAACATCTAGAGGGCGAGCCAATAACTCGCTATATTGAAAAAAGTGCTGCTCAACATGCCGTAAATGAATTATTACTGTTAGAACATAATCCAACAAGCGTTGTTGATTGGATAAAATCGCATTTGAATCCCGATTTAGATAATCGCATGAAGCAGACTATACGGGCAAAACGAAAACGACATTTTAACGCAGAACAACAATATACACGGAAGAAGTCCATCGATTTGGAATTTTTAGTTTGGCAACGCTTAGCGAATTTAGCTAAACGCCGTGGTTGTACGTTGTCACAAACCATTACGCAACTAATTGAAGATGCTGAGCAAAAAGAACAATATGCGACAAAAGTATCAACAATTAAAGATGATTTACTGTCACTTCTTGATGTAAAGCGTAACAGTAAATAACACAAACTACAGGATAAATAGGTTTAATTATGGGAAAATCCCTTGTTATTGTGGAATCACCAGCTAAAGCAAAAACAATTAATAAATATCTTGGCAAAGAGTATGTTGTAAAATCAAGTGTGGGGCATATTCGAGATTTACCCGTTAGTGGTAGTAGCCAACGCGCTGAGAAAACGACTAAAGATAAAGCCGAGAAGAAAGTAAAACGCTCAGAAAAAGAAGCGTTAGTCAGTCGCATGAGCGTAGATCCTTATCATGGTTGGAAAGCACATTATGAGATTCTACCCGGTAAGGAACGTGTTGTATCAGAACTTAAAAAATTGGCTAAAGATGCCGATATGATTTACCTCGCAACCGACTTGGATAGAGAAGGGGAAGCTATCGCCTGGCATTTAAAAGATGTGATTGGTGGCGATGACAATAAGTACCGTCGTGTAGTATTTAACGAAATTACGAAAACAGCCATTAAAAATGCATTTAATAAACCATCTATGTTAGATATGGATCGGGTAAATGCTCAGCAGGCTCGTCGCTTTATGGATCGGGTTGTGGGCTTTATGCTTTCGCCATTACTTTGGAAAAAAGTGGCTCGAGGTTTATCTGCGGGGCGTGTCCAATCGGTTGCTGTTAGACTTGTCGTTGAACGTGAGCGTGAAATTCATGCCTTTATTCCCGAAGAGTATTGGGATCTGTATGCTGATTTAATGACGCAGAATAAAGCGCAATTAACGTTACAAGTGACACATTATAAAAATGAAGCATTTGAGCCAAAAGATAAAGTAGCGATCGATATTGCATTGGCTGAACTTAATAAAAGCCAGTACCATGTTACCAATATTGAAGAAAAACCAACCAAAAGCAATCCGACAGCACCTTTTATTACTTCCACTTTGCAACAAGCAGCAAGTACCCGTTTAGGGTTTGGTGTTAAAAAGACGATGATGTTAGCTCAGCGTCTTTATGAAGCAGGTTACATCACCTATATGCGTACGGATTCAACCAATTTAAGTCAAGATGCATTGACTATGGTGCGTGATTATATTGGTCAGAATTTTGGGGATAAATACCTGCCAAAATCTGCTAATGTTTACAGCAGTAAAAAGAATTCGCAAGAGGCGCATGAAGCCATTCGTCCATCAGATGTAACAATACTGGCTGATAAGCTTAGCGATGTTGACGCTGATGCGTGCAAACTCTATCAACTTATTTGGCGACAGTTTGTTGCTTGTCAAATGACCGCTGCCGAATACAATTCCACCACAATCACCGTAAAAGCGGGAGATTTTATTTTAAAAGCGAAGGGACGTACATTACGCTTTGATGGTTGGACAAAAGTGCAACCTCAATTATCAAAAAATAGTGACGATAAAATTTTACCGGCGGTTAATGTTAATGATAAATTGGATTTAATTAGCTTAAATCCGAATCAACACTTTACTAAACCACCTGCACGTTATAATGAAGCGTCATTAGTAAAAGAGCTTGAAAAGCGTGAAATAGGACGACCATCAACTTATGCAACGATCATTTCAACTATTCAAGATCGGGGCTATGTACGTTTAGATAATCGTCGTTTTTATGCTGAAAAGATTGGTGAAATTGTTACAGATCGCTTAAATGAGAATTTTAATGATCTTATGAGCTATGATTTCACGGCACGCATGGAAGATGCACTGGATGAAATTGCCAATAAAAAACAAGAATGGCGAGAAGTACTCGATCAGTTTTTTAGTGATTTTAGTAAACATTTGGAAATTGCTGAACAAACACCAGACAAAGGAGGAATGCAATTAAATCCTTTAGTCTTAACGCCAGAAATAACCTGTCCAAATTGTGGACGTGAAATGGGCATTAAAACGGCTGGAACGGGGGTGTTCCTTGCTTGTTCCGGTTATGCATTACCGCCTAAAGAGCGTTGTAAGCAAACAATTAACTTAATCCCTGAACATGAAACCCTAAATATTTTAGAAGAGTCAGAAACAGCCGAAACTGATGCGTTAAGAGCCCGTAAGCGTTGTCCTAAATGTCACACGGCAATGGATAGTTATCTGCTTGATAATGAGCGAAAACTGCATATTTGTGGTAATAATCCAATTTGTGATGGATCGCTTGTTGAAAAAGGTAACTTCAAAGTCAAAAGCTATGAAGGCCCTATTATTGAATGTGAAAAATGTGGATCTGAAATGCATCTCAAATCAGGACGTTTTGGTCTATACATGGGATGTACCAATCCAGATTGTAAAAATACGCGTAAGATTTTAAAAAATGGTGATGTTGCACCGCCAAAAGAAGATCCGGTCGATTTGCCTGAACTTAAATGTACTAAGTCAGATGCACACTTTGTACTACGTGATGGCGCATCGGGAATCTTCCTTGCTGCACACAATTTTCCAAAATCAAGGGAAACACGTGCACCATTGATTGAAGAGTTACAGCGTTTTAAAGATCGTTTACCCGAAAAATTTATGTATTTAACTGAAGCACCAAGTAAAGATCCTGATGGTAACCCATCAATTGTGCGTTTTAGTCGTAAAAGCAAACAGCAATATGTCACATCAGAAGTAAATGGCAAATCAACTGGTTGGGTAATGCAATACGTCGACGGCAAATGGATCAATAGTAAAAAATAGGTAAGAACGCCTGAATGATTGTTAATATCATTCAGGTTAAGTATACGTTTTAGTATAAAGTCGTGTGTTTGTTTGTGCTAAAGTGTGAAAGGAATTACCTTATAATTTCCCTCTTTTTAATACGTATTAATCAAGAGGGAAGTGTATAGAGTTAAAGGAGCCTTTGTCATGAAATTGCAACAATTACGTTATATTGTCGAAGTGGTGAACAACGATCTCAATGTTTCGCTAACCTCCGAAAAACTTTATACATCGCAGCCTGGTATAAGCAAACAGATTAAATTATTAGAGGATGAATTAGGCGTCCAAATTTTTACCCGTGTAGGAAAACATCTTTCAGAAGTGACACCGGTAGGCGAAAAAATCATTGCATTAGCTAAAGAAATCCTCAATAAATCGAAAGATATCAAAATCATTGCTAAAGAGTTCAGTCAGCCAAATCAAGGTTCTTTAACCATCACAACAACCTATACGCAAGCCCGTTATACCTTGCCAGTTGTCATCCAAAAGTTTATGCAACAGTATCCTCATATTATTTTGCACATGGAGCAAGGATCATCTCAACAATGTCTATTGCAAGCGCAAACCGGTCAAGCTGATTTTGCGATAATTACCGATCTTTCGCAGTTAAGTGATGATATGATCGCTTTACCTTGCTACCATTGGAATCAAGCTGTGATTGTCATGAAGGATCATCCTTTGGCTAAAAGTAATATGATTTCAATTGAAGAGTTATCAAAATATCCTTTAGTCAGCTATGATTTTTCTAATGATGGATCAGATTTAAATCAGGCGTTTATTAATGCCAAACAATTACCCAATATTGTATTTAGCACAACTGATGCGGATTTAATTAAAACTTATGTTAAATTGGGTGTTGGGGTCGGCATTGTAGCGAAAATGGCAGTCAATGAAAACATCGATAGCGATTTTGTCGTGCTTAATGCAGGTCATATATTTCCTTATAGTACAACTTATATTGCCTTTGCTCGGTCACTCTTTTTACGTAGCTATATGTACGATTTCATCAGTCAATTTTCACCCCATTTAAATAGACAAACGGTTGATAGACTGATTCTTTGTGATAACAATGTTGAAGTACAAGCTATGTTTAATGGTGTGAAATTGCCAATTTGTTAGGTCATTGATGACTGACATTTGGTAAATTATTCCGAATAAATATTGAGTAAAGTGCGAGGTTTTCGCACTTTATTGTATCGTTTTATTTGTGTCTAGCTTTTAGTATACCGATAACATCTTGAAGGGACAGATTTTGATCTTGTAATAAAACTAACAAATGATAGATCAGATCCGCTGACTCATTTTTAAGTTCTTCTCGGTCATGTACGGTGGCAGCCAGCGCGGTTTCAACGCCTTCTTCGCCCACTTTTTGCGCTATACGCTTGGTGCCATCATGATAAAGTTTTGCGGTATACGATGACTGAGGATCGGCATTTTTACGTGCAGCAAGCAATTGTTCTAATTCATATAAAAACCCCCATTCCGTTTTAGCCTTAGCAAAGCAACTGTTGCTACCGGTATGACACGTAGCGCCAATTGGATCCACTAAAATCAGTAGGGTATCGTTATCACAATCGGTTGAAATGCTTTTTACATTTAAAAAATGTCCTGAGGTTTCGCCTTTCGTCCATAGTCGATTTTTAGTTCGTGAATAGAAAGTTACTTTACCAGTAGTTTGGGTTTGTTTAAGGGCTTCTGGCGTCATGTAGCCAAGCATTAACACATCACCTGAAACATAGTATTGAATAATAACAGGCATTAAGTTATTCACTTTTTGCCAATCAAGCTGACTCGCGTCTAATTGGTTGTCTGAATTGGAAACTAACATAATCGAATCTCTACTCCGTGGTTAGCTAAATACTGTTTAAGTTCTGCAATATTAATAATTTGTTTATGAAATACTGACGCTGCCAAAGCACCATCCACACCAGCATCTTGAAAAGCATCTAAAAAGTGCGCCATTGTGCCTGCACCACCTGAAGCAATTAATGGAACTTGGCAAACTTTGCGTATCGTTTTTAGTTGTTTAAGATCATACCCATGACGAACGCCATCTTGATTCATCATATTGAGTACGATTTCACCGGCGCCTCGTTTCTGTACTTCCTTAACCCAATCTAGGGTATTCCATTTGGTTGCAACGGTACGTTTTTCATCACCCGTAAATTGATAGACATGGTAGTTGTCAGTTTCTTGGTCGTACCAAGTATCTATTCCAACTACAATACACTGCACACCATAACAATTGGCTAATTCCGTAATTAAATCGGGATTAGCTAAAGCAGGGGAGTTAATTGATATCTTATCCGCACCAAAACTTAATATTTGCCCAGCATCTTCGACGGTTTTGATACCACCAGCCACACAAAAAGGAATATCAATCACTTCTGCAACTTTGGCAACCCAACTTTTATCGACCACACGCCCGTCAGAAGATGCTGTTATGTCATAAAAAACCAACTCGTCAGCACCTTCTTCAGCATATCTTTTTGCTAGTGGTACAATATCGCCGATGATCTCATGATTGCGAAACTGTACCCCTTTGACCACTTGACCGTCACGAACATCTAAACAAGGGATTATCCTTTTTGCCAGCATGAAATTGCCTCCTGAACTGTAAATTTACCTTCAAGCAATGCTCGACCGACAATCACACCGGCAACACCACTTTCTTGTAGTGCTTGTACGTCTGTTAATTGTCCGATTCCCCCCGATGCTTGAAACGCGATTTGTGGAAATTGTTGACTTATTTCTTGATAAAGTTTGACATTGGAACCACTAAGTGTCCCATCTTTAGATATATCGGTACAAAGCACATGTTTCAAACCATAAGGTAGATAATCGCCAATCACCTGCTCAAGTGTTTGGTTCGAATTCTCTTGCCAACCATGAATAGCGACATATTTGTTACCTTGCTCATCAATTCGTATATCGAGCGCTAACACTAATGTATCTGCACCATAAGTGTTAAACCATTGCTTAACAAGTTGAGGTTGTTTAATGGCTGTTGAGCCGATGACTACTCGAGTGGCGCCTGCGGCAAGTAGGGCTTTGATATCCTCTTCTGTACGGATACCACCACCAACTTGAACAGGAACTTGTACACCAGCAATTAAGGTTTTAATTAAGGATATTTGTCGAGCGTTGGGATCTCTTGCGCCGGTTAAATCAACAAGATGTAATAGTTTGGCTCCTTGGTTTTGATAATCTTGTAATCTCAGTAGTGGGTTATTGCCATAATCACGTTTGAGATCATAATCACCTTGATGTAATCGAACAACGGCGCCATCGATTAAATCCAGTGCAGGTATGATAGTAGGATAGGTATTCATGACTACATCTCCAGAAAGTTTTTGAGCAATTTTGCACCGGCTAAGCCAGAACGCTCGGGATGAAATTGTACACCGTAAAAGTTGTCTTTTTGCACGGCAGCGGTAAAGTTTTCGCCGTAATTGGTTTCTGCAATAGTTGCTGAGCATAATGGCATCGCGTATCCATGAACAAAGTAAAAATAAGCACCATCTGGAATATCTCGAAATAGATGATGTCCGGCTTTCGGGTAGACTTTATTCCACCCCATATGAGGCAGTGGTAGTCCACAATCGGGGATTTTAATGACTTTTTCGTTTATTATTCCCAATGTATCAACATGACCTTCATTACTGTACTGTGCCAATAATTGCATGCCAAGGCAAATACCTAAAACAGGTTGAGTACACACTTTAATAAGCTCGACTAAGTTGCGTTCTTTTAATTTCTGCATTGCAGCGGAAGCTGAACCAACACCCGGTAACAAAAGCTTATCAGAGTTAAGCACGATATCAGGTTCCAGACTGATAATAGGTTGGTATCCTAATCTTTCAATCGCATATTTAACTGAAGAAAGATTAGCGCAACCCGTATCTAAAATCACAATGTTCATTACAACACTCCTTTTGAACTGGGTAATCTGTCACTTTCGATTTTGATCGCTTGTTTTAAAGTTCGGGCAAAAGCTTTAAATAGACTTTCCACTTTATGATGATCGTTATCGCCTTCGGTTTCGATATGTAGGGTAATACCCATGGCATAACTTATGGAGTAAAAAAAGTGTTCAACCATTTGTGTACTCATATCGCCCACTTTTTGATGAGAAAATTGCGCATTGAATTTCAAATAAGGACGACCAGATATATCCATTGAACATTTCGCTAAACATTCATCCATAGGAATTACCGACGCATAGCGAGCAATACCTCGTTTATCGCCAAGGGCAATTTTCAACGCTTCGCCTAAAGCAAGTCCTGTGTCTTCAATAGTATGATGATCATCAACATGCAAATCACCTTTAACTTGGATATTAAGCTTAATTCCTCCATGGGTCGCAATTTGGTCAAGCATATGATCAAAAAAACCAATGCCAGTATTGATTTGGCTTCCACTTTGTCGGTCTGACCAAACTTCAACCAGTATGTTGGTTTCTTTGGAGTGTCGTTCAACTTTTGCATAACGATCGGCTGTGGTTAATCGTTGCGCAATCTCGCTCCAATTTAAATGTGTTGGGTGATAATGGAGTCCATTAATTCCCATATTTTCAGCGATTTGCATATCTGTGACCCTGTCACCTATAACATAACTATTGGTTTTGTCTAATTTACCGCTAGACAAATAAGGTAGCACTAATTGAATTTTGGGTTTTCGACATTGGCAATTATCTTCAGGAAAATGCGGACAGATAAGTACTTCTTCAAAGTTCACGCCTTGTGATTGAAAGATTTGCATCATTAGATTATGTGGACCGTCAAAATCAGCTTGTGGGTAGCGACTGGTTCCTAGTCCATCTTGATTGGTCACCATGACCAATTTAAAGCCTGCGGCTTGTAGTTTGAGTAACGCCGGTATGACATTAGGCTCAAAAGCAAGTTTTTCAAAACGATCAACTTGGAAATCAATAGGTGGTTCAGTAATTAAGGTACCATCCCGATCGATAAATAAATATTTTTGTAACATGATGACTCCTATTCTATCGTTTTTAGTGCTGTTATAACCGCATCACATTCAATTTGAGTACCAATGGAAATGCGTATAATGTTTTTTTGACCCATTGATTTACTTTGATCGCGTAAAATAATTCCTTGATTCCAAAGGTTATTAAAGACATCTTTATCATCTTGAAATTTAACACACAAATAGTTAGACCAGCTCGGGTAAACTTTTTCAACTATGGATAATTGGGAGAGTTGATCGGCAAATTTCTGTTTTTGATTGTTAATGTATTGAACATTTAACTTCATCGTATTGATACCGTCTTTACTCAGTGCTTGTGCGGCAATATCCGCTACAGGTGTGGCTAATGGATAAGGGGCAATCACTTTTTGTAGAGTATCAATGACGGGTTTGTTCGCAATCGTAAATCCACAGCGTAACCCTGCTAATGCAAATGCTTTAGATAAAGTCCGTAAAATCACTAAGTGTGGATAATTAGTTAGCCAGCTGACTACCGATGATTGTGGTGAAAATTCAATATAAGCTTCATCAATAACAACTAAAGCACGGTCTTGGGCCATATTAAGCAGGGATTTAATATCTTCAGCGTTGATTAAATTACCAGTGGGGTTATTCGGTGAACAGACATAAATTAACTTAACATTCTCAAGATTTTGTTCAATACCGTTAAGATCGAGTTGCCAATCTTTTGTTGTAGGAACGATCTTAGTTTTTATACCCAATGTTTCAGCACTAACTTGGTACATACCATATGTCGGCGGACAATATAAAATACTATCTTGTTCAGGCTCGCAAAATGCTCGCATCAAAAGTTCAATTGCTTCATCTGCTCCTCGACTGACAAGTAATTGATCGGGTTGTACACCGGCATATTGAGCATAGCCCCTAATCACTTGCTGTGGTTGCGGTTCCGGATAACGATTTAGTGTTTGCTGTGTTAACTCAAAATGTGGCGCAACAGGGTATTCATTCGCATTAAGCCAAACATCACCTTGACCGCCAATACGTCTGGCGGATTGGTAGGGTGTCAATTTTTGTACATTTTTTCTCACTAATTGATTAATATCCATTTGCTATACCTACCTTTGATTCGTTTGATTTAATACTGCTAAACGCAATGTAACTGCTTGTTTGTGTGCTGTGAGTTGTTCTGCTTGCGCCATTAGTTCTACTGCGTTACCAATGGCTTTTAACCCATCAGGTGTTAACTTTTGAACTGTCATTCGTTTTTGAAAGTCAGCTAATCCTAAACTGGAGTAGGTAGCAGTGTAACCATAAGTCGGTAATACATGGTTAGTACCCGACGCATAATCGCCAGCTGATTCAGGCGACCAGTCACCAAGAAAAATAGAGCCAGCACTGGTTATCTGCTCGACAAGTTCATCGGCATTTTGGGTTTGCATGATTAAATGTTCTGGCCCATAACGATTACTGATTGCGACACATTGTTCTAAATCTTGAGTGACAATAAGTCGACTTTCTTGCAACGCTTTCTCGGCAATAGCTTGCCGTGATAATTGTGCAAGCTGCTTATCGACTTCTAATGATACTGCTTGAGCCAGTTTTTCATCAGGAGTAAGAAGTACAACTTGTGAATCCGGACCATGTTCAGCTTGTGATAACAAATCAGCAGCAATAAATGCAGGATTGGCTGAACTATCTGCAATAACGAGCACTTCGGATGGTCCCGCAGGCATATCAATTGCAGCACCATCAAGGCGTTGGCTAACCTGACGTTTTGCTTCTGTTACATAAGCATTACCGGGGCCAAAAATTTTGTCTACTTTAGGCACAGACAGTGTACCAAATGCCATGGCAGCAATAGCTTGGGCACCACCTAGTTGATAAATTTCGGTAACGCCACACAGCTCAGCGGCATATAAGATCTCATCCGCTATTGGTGGGGGTGAACACAGTATCACTTTGCGACAACCTGCAATATTAGCAGGTATGGCAAGCATCAATACGGTAGATAACAACGGAGCAGATCCCCCTGGAATATAGAGCCCAACTGAATTGATTGGTCGGGTTACAAGTTGACATGTAATGCCGGGCATTGTTTCAACAGTTACTGTCTGTTTAACCTGCGCTTGATGAAATTTTTTAATATTGCCAACAGCTAATTGCATAGCTTGTTTTAAATCAGGATTAACCCGATCGATTGCCATTTTAATTTCACTGTTGCTTAATTTAATCTGATTAATTTGAACTTTATCAAACTTGTTACTTAAGGCTTTTAACGCTTCGTCACCATATTGCTTAACTTGATCTAAAATATCTGCAACAGATTGACTAATTGAGTCTGATGCAGTCATAGCTGGACGAGTCAATAAAGCGGTTTGTTCTTGTTCTGAACATTGTTGCCAATAAGAAAGTTTCATGCTTTACTCCATCATCTTTTCAATTGGTAATACAAGAATTGAGCTTGCACCTAATGCTTTTAGCTTTTCCATGGTTTCCCAAAATAGCGATTCACTACTAACCATATGTAATGCGACTCGATTTTGTTCGCCAGTTAGCGGTAATATTGTTGGATTTTCAGCACCCGGTAACAAGGCAACCACTTGATCTAATACCTGTGTTGGGGCATGTAACATAATATATTTGGATTCGCGAGCTTGGATTACCCCTTGAATACGTGTCATGACTTTATCAATCAGCGCTTGCTTAATTGGTGGCATTTCGCCTTGTCGTTGAATTAAACATGCTTTGGATTGATAGATAATTTCGATTTCTTGTAAACCATTCGCCTCAAGGGTGGCGCCACTTGAAACTAAATCACAAATTACATCAGCTAATCCTGCTCGAGGGGCAACTTCCACCGAACCGTTTAACAAACAAGTTTTAAATGTCACATTGTATTCAGCAAGATAACGACGAAGTAGGTGAGGATAAGTGGTGGCAATACGCAAATTATTTAAACATTCAGGGCCGGTATAATCGAAATCGCGCGGGGCAGCAATGGATAACCGACAACCACCAAAATCTAAACGACGTAATTTTTTGTACTGAGGATTTTGCCCTTCTGCTTGTCTATCAAGTACTTCTTCTTCTAAAACATTTTCACCCACGATACCAATATCGACCACACCGTCGATAACCAGACCGGGAATATCGTCGTCACGAACACGTAAAATATCGATTGGCATATTCTCAGCAAATGCGATTAAACGTTGTTCTTGAAGATTGATTTTAATGCCACACTGTGCCAGCAATTTTTTTGATTCATCACTTAAACGACCAGATTTTTGCATCGCAATGCGTAAACGCGAATTATCCAACATATTATTCTCCAACTTATCCAAAAAATTTATAAACCACAAACAAAAAACCCTCGGAAGTTTGATCTTCCGAGGGTTTTCTATTTGCTTTCGCGATATCACCGGAAGACCAAATGTCTTCCAGCACCAATCGCCCGAAGACTATTCAGGAATGATGGTGATGATGATGTTTAGTAATAAAAGCGCAAAAACAATTCATAAAATAAAAACCATTAAGTTGATTTATTAATCTAATTTTTGAACAAAATATAACATAAAAAGTCTGCTCGCAACTGTTTTTTTGTTTTTTTATTAAATTTTTGTAAATTTAAATTCTGTTTCAATAGCGTATAAATTATTCCTATCCCAATCGGATATCATCTTAATTTTTCGAAATTTATAGAGTATATTTTTCAGCGTGATTATGGGGTGATAATTTTTTCAACTACTGATTTACACCAAAAATTACAACAACACTCAGTCAAACAACTGGTCATTTGTGGCATGATGAGCCATATGTGTGTGGATTCAACTACACGATGTGCCAATGAACTTGGTTATCAAACGATATTAATTCATGATGCATGTACAACCCGTGATCTTGAATTTAATGATGAAATCATCCCTGCTAAAAAAGTCCATTATAGCTTTATGTCAGCATTGGCAGGATTTGCAAACGTTATCAATTGTCATGAGTTCATACAAAAGAAGATAGATTAAATTTTAAAAAAGACTGAATGATTTGATTGAATGTCAAAGGCGCAGGAAAGACTCTCTATTATTTAATACTGCCAACAAAATAAACGAAATAAGTTTATTTTATTGAGTATATTTCAGGAAGATATCGTTTATGTTTATGATATCTTCCTAATCAATTATTGCATCAATAAAAACGATTTATTCAAACTACTATTCAATAAGTTCAGAATATTTTTGACCTAAAACGCTATAACGACCATTGCCTAATAGTGCAAGACTGAAAGCGGTAATGACCATAAAAGCAGGGTATTCCCAACCACCACCGGTATTGCTGAATGTCCATCCATTATTAAAATGGATAACGGTGATAATGAGTAATTCAATAATGGCTAAAATAGCAATGACACGAGTTAATATACCAACTAACAGTAATGCACCGCCACCAATTTCAAAGACAATGGCGATATAACCAACAAAATCGGGAAATCCAAGTGATTCAAAATATTGTGCTGTACCAGAGGGTGTAAAGACGAGTAACTTAGTGAAACCATGAACCAAAAACATCACACCTAAAGCAATACGTAAAAATAGAGCAGCCAGATCAGTTTGATTTTGTCTCATTTTTATTTTTCCTATATTAAGTTAGAAAATAACTTCAATTGATAATCGTAAAAAATTATAAATAATGCTATTACTTGGTTAAAAATAGGATAATACAACACAGATTGTCTCATAAACGGTAATAGTTAGTAAAGTTATACCTGCTCGATTTATAAAACATTATCTGAATGAAAAGATGAATTTGCTTTTTTCTGGCAAGCTTTACATAGACCAAATCGTTTTTATTAAATTATCAATCAAATAGGTAAAAAATGTGATTATTTAAAATGTTAGTCAAAATACGATTGTTTAAATCAATGCGTTAATATTATTGATTACTAAAGTTATATTCGTGATGGTGTATTACATCCTTAATTGTTATAAAACAATGAGCGGAATATTGTCATCGATTTACACATATCTGGTAAAAACTTCATTCTCTACGTTGCGTTATCATCGCAATAAAACATTAAACTGTTAAATTGATAATGTAATCGTAAAAAGCGCAGTTTTATCTGAAAAGTTTGTGATACAATGCCTTAACTATACTTTATGATTCATTTCTAACGTTAAATTATTAATACTCTCTTTTCTAACTTTAAATATTTAATACGATTCCAGTCCTTTTAAAGATTACTATTTTATGCATATCGTTCAATAAATTATTGGAGTAATACTAAAATGAATTACTATGATTTTTTAGTCATTGCCTTAAAATTATTGGTTGTCTTTATTTGCATTATTTTGTTTTTAAAAATTACCGGAAAAACATCATTGTCTCAAATGTCGAGTATCGATTTTATTGGTAACATGATTTTGGGTGGTATTGCAGGCGGTATTATTTATAACCCTAAATTAACCGTTTATGATTTTTTAATTGTATTACTCATGTGGACGGCAATAATGTACACCTCGAATTATCTGAAAAAAAATAGCCAAAATGCCAAAGCCTTTATTGTTGGTAATCCGATCGTATTAATGGATAAAGGCAAAATAAAGTTGGATGCTTTCACATCAGTAAATCTGGATATATCAAGCTTTGCCGTACTATTGCGGATGAAAAATGTCTTTAATATCAATTCTGTTGAAAAAGCGATTTTGGAGCCTAATGGACAATTAACGGTCGTTAAAAAAGGGGATAAAGATATTTCTGCTATCGTCTTAGAAAATGAAAAACCAAGAAATGATGTTTTAGAGGATTTGGGTAAAAGTGAAGCATGGTTAAAATCGAGATTATCTCGGCAGGGGTATAAAACTTATCAAGGTTTGTACTGTGTTGAATATTATAATCGACGCTTGTATGTGATTCCTAGTGATTCTGTGGATTAAATGATTCAGAACAATAATATTAAATCCCTTAACCATTTCGTTAAGGGTTAATAACCGTGAATGAAAATTTTGATTTAATTGCTATAAAGCGGAGAATTGTTTAACGATTTAGTCACAAAACTTTTTACATCAAAGTCTATCAACGTATCTTGTAGCTTTTCGGCTTCTGCCTTTGATTGACATTGCGTAAAAACACAAGCGCCCGTGCCAGTTAATCGTGTTGGAGCAAATTGCGAAAGATGAGTGATGATTGCGTTTACTTTTGGATAACGCTTGCGCACCACCACTTCACAATCGTTACTAAATTGATCTAAGGATAGCAATTCATTAACGCTTCGAACAGGTGTATCTCGCTTAAGATCAGGATCGTTAAACACCTTGACTGTTGAGATTGCAGTATTAGGGTAGGTGACCAAATACCAATATTCCGGAAATTCAACCGATTGCAACTGATCGCCAATTCCTTGTGCTAATGCTGTGTGACCATAGATAAAAATTGGTACATCGGCACCGATATTACGACCAATCTCAATCAATGTTTGGCGTGATAAATTAAGATTCCATAATTGATTAAGTGCAACTAACGTCGTTGCGGCATTCGATGATGCGCCACCCAGCCCACCACCCATAGGAATTATTTTATCAATCGCAATATCAATCCCTAACTCATGTCGACCAGTATAAGATTTTAGTCGTTGGGCAGCGAGAGTAATTAAATTTTTATCTGAAGGGATATCACTAAATTGAGTGACTAGATTAATCTTATCATCTTCACGAAGATTGAAAGATAATCTGTCACTCATATCGATAAATTGAAATAGTGTTTGTAAATTATGATAATTATCAGGACGACGCTCAGCAATATATAAAAATAAATTTAATTTAGCGGGTGAAAGCCATTGATACATGAAAAATCCTTATTACCGTAAAATCCAATTATCAATTTTTAAGCGTACTCGTTCATTATCATGATTAAGTTCGATCATTGCGGGTAAATCTACCGATTTATTATTAAAAGTTTTCGTCATGTAATTCGATATTTTTAATAGCCACTTTTTGTCTTGTTGCAAAAATTCGGTTGATGCTAAACGCCCCGAATTATCGATTTTATCGTTGATACTGTCGTTAGAAAATCCCTTAAGCCAATTATGTAATGAATTTAAAGGCACATCGATCCTGGCGATTTTATTCATCAAACTTTCAACATTATAATCAGTATAATGCTTGCCATTTTTGTCGATCACTTCAGCATAATTTGGTTCTGCAATTAGTGTTAAAATGTTGGTTCCAACAGGTGTAGTAAGTTTGATTTCATAACGATCTATCGATTTTTGAACAATAAAAAAACGTCCATAACTTCGAGAGTTTTCACTAAAATGAGCAATACTTCCATTAACTTGAAATGCATTTATTTGCTTAAGATCTTGTTGGTGAAGTTGCCATTGTTCTTCAATGGTTGCTGTGTCTTTATGTTTGGTAACTTGACAGGCTGTAAGTAACAAAGGCAGTAAGATCAAAGCGTATTTAAATTTAAACATAATTGCCTCTTCAATGTTAATCAATAATAGGTAAAACATTATAACTGATTATTAAAAGAATAAAAAAGGTAATGAGAAATTAACGTTTTCAAATTTTCATGTATAATAACCTTTTATAAAGGTGCTATAAATCGTCATATCTTACAAACAATTATATAAGAAAATTGCAATGTCAATCACTATATTAGGTGTCAATCATAAAACGGCACCCGTGTCGCTGAGAGAAAAACTCGCTTTTCCCAATGAAATTATTGATAAAGCATTATACAGCTTATATCAACACCCTTTAGTTGAAGGATGTCTGATCTTATCAACCTGTAATCGCACAGAAATTTATCTTAGCTTTGAGCACCAAATTGACTATTTAAGCTTAAAACAATCTGTAGAAAGCTGGCTAGGGCAGTTTCATCATATTGACATTCAACATTATCACGACATGCTTTATTGGAAACAAGGACAGCAGGCAGTTGAACACTTAATGTCTGTTGCATGTGGTATTGATTCAATGGTGCTTGGAGAACCCCAAATATTAGGTCAAGTTAAACAAGCTTATTGTTATGCCCAGCAAAATAATAGCTTGTCACTCAAATTAGAGAAGCTATTTCAAACGGTATTTCGTGTAGCGAAAATAGTACGAACAGAAACGAAAATAGGCTCAAACACGGCTTCCGTTGCTTATGCCGCTTGTCTTATAGCCCGAAATCTATTTAAAACAACGCAAAATTTAAATGTGATGTTAGTTGGGGCGGGTGATACAATTGAACTTATTGCTCGTTATTTAAAACCTCATCGATTCAATCATGTCATTGTAGCTAATCGAACTCGAGAAAAAGCCCTTAAACTAACCGCACTTATCGATGCCGAAATTATCTCTTTACCTGATATTGCAAATCGTCTTAAAAATGTAGATATTGTCATAAGTTCAACAGCGAGTCCGCTACCTATTATTGGTAAAGGAATGGTAGAGCGAAGTTTATTGGCAAGAAATAACCGTCAAATGCTGTTTATTGATTTAGCGGTTCCTCGAGATGTAGAAGAAGAGATCAGTAAACTTGACCATGTTCATCTTTATTCGGTCGATGATTTGCAAAAAACAATTGAGAACAATCTACAACAACGAATGGTAGCAGCTCAAGAAGCACAACACATTATTCGAGAGCAAGCTGAACATTTTTTAGATTGGTTAAAAACGCGTTCTGTGATTGATTATGTAAAACAGTATCGTCAAAATGCTGAAAGTATACAACGTGAACAAGAAGAAAAAGCTTTAAATGCATTTCGGCAAGGTGAGAATATTGAAGATGTACTTGCTGAATTTTCACGTAGGCTAACCAACAAACTGATTCATGCACCAACCCAAACATTACTCAATGCATCAACACATGATTGTGATGATTGCTTTAAAATTCTGTGCAAAGGATTTGGTTTAAAAGGGCATTAACTAACATATATTATTTGTTTACAGGAAATATAACGTATTGGATCAGATTGAATTTTTTGATATACCCAGTCCATGTAAGCGTGTTTGCGAAACCGATAAACAAGGGTATTGTATAGGCTGTTATCGGTCAAGAGAAGAACGTTTCAGCTGGTTAAGCTATACTGATAAACAAAAAAAGGAAGTATTACGTTTGTGTCTACAACGTGCTTATAAGCGTCGTTATTTAGCCATGCTTCAGCAAAAATCTCAGTCTAAACAACGCTCATCACAAGTTGAGCTTGATTTAATAGAATAATTTTATGCGCTTTATCATACAATATCTTGTAATCTTGACTTAGTCAGAGTAGGATTTTTAGGCATTAGGTTAGGTAAGATTTAATCACAATAGTTAATTTAATCGAGATTTTAAAAATGAAAATGTGTATTGCATGTGGCATGCCAATGACTTCAATTGCTGATTATCCTTTGCATGATCTATCTAAAAATTATTGTAAATATTGTGCCAATCAGGATGGTACCATGAAAACCTTTGACCAAAAATGGCATGAAGTAACTTTACGGTATGCCAATAACCATAATATTGACTATTCGATAGCAAAACAAACTGCTTATACTATTTTGAAAAAATTACCGGCGTGGAAGCGTCGTTGGTAGTTGATTTTTTAGGCATTCAAAGCACATTATCATAATATCAGTTGCAGTTATTGCAAAGCTTAGTATAATTGCCAACGTTTACTTATTTACACTTCTAATGCCAGTGTGGCGAAATTGGTAGACGCAGCGGATTCAAAATCCGCCGCCCTTAAAAGCGTGTCGGTTCGAGTCCGACCACTGGCACCAATTCAATCCATAAACTCGTTCTTGCTACAACAGTTTTGACGATAACAGTTCCTGCGATAAATATTTGCAGCTGACTTTGACAGCGTTTTAAAAAATAAGCAAATATTACAAAAATAATTCATTTAATTTGAAAGCAATACTTTCCTAAAAAGTTAATCATACTTTTTAAATATCGTCGACTTATCCTTATATTCTCTTCTTATATCTTTATTCGCACACATGATAAGGAATATCTAAGTGATTTGGATTTTATTTTATCATGCCGATCTATCACCAAATCCAGAATATCGTGCCACAATGTCAGCTTATTTGCGTTTATTAAACTCTGTTATCTGTTATCATCGCTTAGATTAAGTCGCTAGGCTCTCGTTTTATTTTACTGTGAATAAAATAATGTTGATGTGTTAAAGAATAATAAGCATGCGTTTCATGACAGATAAATATCATCATTTGATATTTATCTGCCATGGTTAGTTAGTTGGCGCCGGCATTAAGATATTTTTGCATCTCCTCTGCTGGTACCATTCCGCCACCTGTTGCCCAAACCAGATGAGTAGCATGTTGTAGTTGTTGCGGTGTTAATTGCAGACGTTGCTGATACTGTAAATCGTGATTTACTATGATAGCGCCTTTCATACCAGCAAGAGCCGAAGGTTCTAATTGAATATTTTCGGTTTGATTGAGTAAAGATAATAAATCATACATCTCTTGGTCTGACAACGTATAATAACCGTCTAACAAACGTTCCATTGCACGACCGACAAAGCCTGATGCGCGTCCTACCGCCAGACCATCTGCCGCGGTTAGATTATCAATACCGATATCTTGCACTGAAATCTTATCGTGTAAACCGGTATAAACACCTAAAAACATGCAAGGCGAGTGGGTGGGTTCAGCAAAGATACAATGGACATGATCACCAAACGCCATTTTTAAACCAAAAGCTACACCGCCAGGTCCGCCGCCTACACCACAAGGTAAATAAACAAATAAGGGATTTTCACGGTTAACGACAATGCCCATTTGGTCAAATTGTTGTTTTAGACGTTCGCCAGCAACGGAATAACCCAAAAAAAGGGTTTTAGAATTTTCATCATCGATAAAAAAACAGCTAGGATCCGACTCAGCGGCTTTGCGACCTTGCTCGACAGCGACGCTGTAGTCATCTTCATATTCGATCACATTCACACCATGAGAACGTAACTTCTGTTTTTTCCATTCTCTTGCATCAGCTGACATATGAACACTAACATTAAAGCCCAATTTGGCGCTCATGATACCAATCGATAAGCCAAGATTACCCGTTGATCCTACCGCAATACTATATTGGTTGAAAAACTGTTTAAATTCATCAGAAAACAGTTTGCTGTAGTTATCTTCATAAGATAATAAACCTTGCTCAATGGCTAATTTTTCTGCATGCGTTAAAACCTCGTAGATACCTCCGCGTGCTTTTATTGAGCCGGAAATAGGTAAGTGGCTATCTTTTTTCAACAGTAACTTACCAGCAATATTTTGATTGTAACGTGCTTCTAAGGCTGTTTTCATATGATCTATTTCAACTACATCAGATTCAATAATGCCTTTTGTTGCTAAAGTTTCTGGAAAAGCAATGGCTAAATAAGGGGCAAATCGTTTTAAGCGATTGCTTGCCTCGACAATATCTTGTTGATCAAGTCCCACATAATTTAATCCTATTTCTAATGTTGTAATATTAGGATTAAACCAGTAACAGGGTTCAAGTTTAATCAGTTTATCAACTAAAGGATTATCTTTGATAAGACATTCAATTTCGATTTGATTCATTTTGACTCCTTATGTTGAATGATTAAATCATACCTGATAATAAAAATGTGCAAAGTAATGCAACGACAGAAGCGATAAAAGTAGCACTGGTATAATATTTGAAGATTTCGGTCATTGTTGCGCCACAATATTGTTTAACCAGCCAAAATAATGAATCGGTCACAATTGTACAACCAATTGCACCTGAGCCAATTGCTAATGTGATAATTTCGGGACTGACATTAGGATACATGCTAAGCATAGGTGATACGATCGCTGTGGCTCCCATCATAGCAACCGTTGCAGAACCGACCGCAGCATGCAAAATAATGGCGACGAGCCAAGCTAATAAGATCGGATGCATATCTAATTGCGATAATATATTGGCTAAACTATCACTTAATCCACTGGTTTTTAAAATACTGTTAAATGCACCTCCAGCTCCGATGATTAGCAGAATATTAGCAATAGATGAAAAGCAATTTTCGGTATGATTTAATAATTTACTCATTCCTATATTGCGTCTAAGACCTAAAACATAATAAGCGACAAATGCACCAATAAACATTGCAGTAATAGGGTTTCCAATAAATTCCAGCGTTGCATACAAGGACGTAGTCTTATCAATATTTAACTCTGCTGTGGTTTTGATCAGCATTAATATTATGGGTAATAATACTGTAAACAGCGTAGCAGCTAAGGAAGGTAATTCGTCTTCGGTACGCACTTTTAAATCAGAAAACTCTTCAGGGACTTTTTTAAATGGCATCTTATTTTTAATGATTCGTAAAAAAATGGGTCCCCCCACTAATGAGGCAATAAGTCCAATTAATAAGCCATATAAAATCACACTACCAATATCTGCCCCTAAAGCATTAGTAACATATAATGCGGCGGGATGAGGAGGAACAATACAATGCACAGCCATTAAAGCGGTACATAATGGAATAGCTAACATTAATAGCGAAGTTTGCGTTTTTTTGGCTATTGAAAAAGCTAAAGGAATAAGAAGCACTACGCCTACTTCAACAAATAGGGTGATACCACAAATTAAACCCACTAATACCATGATGACTTCGGGAGATAACCAACGACATTTTTGCAAAGTTATCCCAATGCGTTCTGCTGCACCGGATACTTCCATCATTTTGCCTAGAATCGTACCTAAACCAATTACGGCAGCCAAAAAACCAAGTGTTCCACCGATACCATCTTCAATTGCACTTATCATTGTTAATGGTTTCATGCCCATTAATATGCCAACGTAAAAACTCGATAATAGCAGGGCTAAAAAAGGATGAAGCTTCAATTTTACAATACTGATAACTATTAACAAAATACTACTAATCAACACACCTAAAACCCATATTTGTGAATCCATCAAGAGCTCCTGTTCAATTAAAAAGTAGGGGGGATATTAGATTTTATGCACTCACGGCTGACAAATGATAAATAATCATGTTTGCATGAGTTGAATTCAGTTGAAAAAGTAGTCTGTATAGTGAAATTAATGATTAACTAATTAAATTTAATTGATTAAATTTAATTAAGCAAATGACATAAATAAGTAAAGAAAGTGCATAAAATGTGCAATAATGATCATTACATTACTAAAAAATGAGTTGTTTTTGATCATATATTGATCTGATCAATAAGGTTGAGCATTTTAAACTCACGCTTATTTTATCATTAGTCTATTGACGTAATATGTTTATGACTTAAATAGGACAACAAATGGGTACAAGATGCATTATGGGATTGGATACCACAACTCATTGAATCATTCGTATTTCAATGCATCTAACACTAATTTAAATACATTTGAATGTCCTTTTCGGCTAGGGTAATAAATGTAAAAGGGTTCGTAAGTAATAGCAAATTCTGTTAATAATTCTATCAAACTGCCTTCAGCTAGTTGTTTTTCAACATTGGGTCTACCCATCCAGGTAATGCCTAAACCATCTAATGCAGCCTGTTTGCGTAAATGATTGTTAATCGCAAATTGGGATGAAGGTTGGTACTTAATGATGTGTCCTTGATCCGTAAATTCCCATGTTAATTCTGTTGCGTGCTGGGCTGAAATGCGAAAACCAATTAGTTGATGCTGATCCAAATCTTTAATACATTTAGGAATCATTCTATTTTTAAGATAATTGGGGCTTGCCACTAAAGCCATTGTTAAAGGTTCTGAAATTTTTACCGCAATCATTTCTTTAGGAAGATCATCACCAATACGACAACCCATATCAAATCCTTGCTTAACAATATCAACCCAATTATTATCGCAAACAATTTCTATTTTTACTTGAGGATAATTTTTTAATAAAGGTATTAATTTAGGATAAATAATACTTTCAACCGCAAGGCTCGCGGCATTGATTCGAATTGTTCCGGAAGGTGTATTAAGAAACTGTCCTAATGCGCTGACTTCGTCATTAATTGATTGATATAATGGAGCTAATTGTTTGTAAAGCTGCTCACCAGCTTCCGTAAGAGACATACTGTGCGTGGTACGATTAAAAAGTCTTAAATTAAGGCGTGTTTCTAAATTTCGCATACTATGACTGAGTGCTGAGGATGAAACACCTAACGATTTAGCCGCTTTAACAAAACTCTTTGCTTCAGCGATAATAATAAAATAATTTAGCTCATTAAAGTTATGCATATTGACCGTATTGATGAATTTAATTCATGATACTATAAAAGAATCGCTGGTTTATCTCAATGACATTCCGTTTTAGAATAAATTTAACAATGTTCAATGCTCACTATTACAATTAGGTTGGGAAAAAGAGGGGATATGATGGAATATGTAAAACTAGGCAATACCGATATTGAAGTGTCACGATTTTGTTTGGGCTGTATGAGTTTTGGCGATCCTGCCAGTAAAATGCATGCATGGACACTTAATCCAAGTGAGAGTGAAGCGATCATTCAGCATGCGTTAAATTTGGGTATCAATTTTATTGATACAGCCAATATTTATTCAGCAGGAACCAGTGAAACGTATTTAGGTCAAGCAATCAAAAAAAATATTGCTCGTGATAAAGTTATTTTAGCCACCAAAGTCTATTTTAATGACGGTCACTTATCAAAAGGGGCAATTGAAAAAGAGATAGACGGATCACTTAAACGATTAGGTACGGATTATATCGATTTATATATTATACATCGTTTTGACTATACCACACCAATTACAGAAACAATGGAAGCATTACATAAGTTGGTTCAAGTTGGAAAAGTTCGAGCACTAGGTGCTTCTGCGATGTATGGCTACCAATTTTATAACATGCAACTTGCTGCTGAGCAAAACGGTTGGACGAAATTTGTCTCGATGCAAAATCACTATAATTTATTGTATCGTGAAGATGAAAGAGAATTAATTCCAATTTGTAAACAATTTAATGTTTCATTAACACCTTATAGTCCTTTAGCTGCTGGTCGTCTTGCTCGATTAGAGTGGACGACTGATACGTTACGTAGTAAAACGGATAAAACCGCTATCGAAAAATATGATAGTACCCAACAAACCGATACTAATATAGTAAAAAGAGTACATGAACTTGCTGAAAAATATGGCGTAACAATGACTCAAATAGCATTAGCATGGCAGTTTGCGAAAGGTGTTACCTCACCGATTATTGGTGCGACAAAAACGAAGTACTTAGATGATGCAGTTGGGTCGTTAAACGTCTCGTTAACCCCAGAGGATATCACTTATCTTGAAGAGTTATATATTCCGCATCGAATTGTAGGCGCATTATAAGTGAGCAAGTAGGTCAATTCTCCTTAATAGCATTATCCAGTATTAGGGAGAATCATATTAAATTAGCTTATTTGCACACTTTTAATAGTCAATTTTTCGTGAATTAAAATAAGTAAAATTCTCATTCATTTTTAAACAATATGACTTCGTCCAATCACCTTGTTCATTATATCCATAAAAGGAACATCTTTTTGTCTCTGTTGGTTTGGACTCTTTGTCATCAAAAAATTTAATGATAACTTTATCTAATTGATTTTTATCGTTATATAAAAATATCTTTTCTTCGCTTGACGTGTAAACATTGGCTAAATCCATTTTTAAGATATAAGTATTAACAATTCGAGAAATATTTCCATTTTCATACTGAATATCACTGATCGTCGATGGATTGGAAATACGTTCGATTTTTATTATTCTATTTTGATCATCATAAGTTGAAGACCATTCGATCTTTTTGGCTAAATCCTCTAAATGCAAAAGATTCTGCTTATCATCCAGTTCCATATTTAAATCTAAATCATATTGATTATCTATCGAAAAATGGCTTTTTTTCGTTGCATAGTCGTTTGTGATCTTCACATGATCAATATCAACTGAGACAATGAAACCTTTATCATCTGATAGATATTGTTGGCGATCACTGCCAATAATCTTTTGTTGCTTAATCAGTTTTGAATACGGAATATTCTCAACACTACTAAACAATAAATAGTTGTTAGTGAGCTCAACATTACTCAGTTTTTCATTTTTATTGCAACCAAATAGAATGATTGATAAACCACATACGAAAATGATCCTTTTCATTGCTGTTTCCTTAATTAGTCATAGTATTCGAAAGAGCGTAAAATAAATCGCTTTGTTTCTTCTTGTTCGTTTAAACAATATAATTTTGTCCAATCACCATACTGGTTAGGATCATCGTAAACGCAGTTTAATTGCTCTGTGGGGATTAATTGATTGTGTTCATTGCTTTCATATTGACCATTTTGAGCAATAAAAGCATGTTCGACGCTATTAATGAGCTGCTTCTCTGCATTATAAAAGTATTGCTTTTTATTGAGGTAAAGTGGAACGATATTTGCTTCATCTGTTTTATCAAAAATTTCATAGTATCTTTCAACAACTAATTCATTTTTATAAGTAATTTGATTAATAAATAGATAATTTGAACCACCAATAATGCTGTTTTCAAGTTTCACAACTCGTCCTTGTTCGTCATAGGTTGAGCGGATAACTTCGTTGCCGGATGAGTCAGTTATCGAAACAATATTTTGTTTATCATCCACATTAATTTTGTATTTTGAAAGTTCCTGATTTTTGATCATATATTGTGACTGCTGATAATCAAAATAGACTTTTTTATCGTTCAAATTGTAAAAGGTGATCAAACCATCTGCGTTCGTTTCGATCGTACCAAAATAACTTCCTTCAAATCGCTGCTTTTTAATCAGTTTTGAGTGAGGAGCAACATCATATTGACCATTATTAATATAATTATTGATGATGATTTTATAATCGCTTTGCTTATTATCACATCCTAACAAAGTCAATAGTAAGCAACTATAGATGAGGGGGATTATATATATTTTCATGCTTTTTAATCCTTTATATTTATTTGAACGTCCTGAATGACGAATATATTTAACCACAAATAGATCAGCGATTAAACAGAAAATTTATATATCTTAATCGAATAATGATATAAACTTTAAGTATTATCAAAATGAAAGCTTGATAATTATAATCCTAAATATCCTATCGTTATAAAAATAACACACATTAACAAAGAGTTATATTTTGTAAATATTGCAAACACAATCCAGAAGGAATGATAATGAAAAAATATTTATATTTACCTACCTTAATATTATTGGGGCTCGTGTTGATAGGTTGTGACACAGACAAAAGCAAAGACGTAAAACAATCAGACAAAAAAGAGATCATAGTTGGATTACCCCCTAGTATGCACAACATTTTAATGGAGCGAGTGGTTAAGCCCGAATTAGAAAAAAAAGGCTACAGCGTCAAATTGGTCAATTTTAGTTCTTTGCGAGATGCCAATACCGCGCTGGTTGAAGGGAGTATTGATATGAATGCTGCACAGCATCAAGATTATCTTGACGTCTATAACAAAGAGACCCATAACGACCTTGTCTCATTAGTACACATTCCTTCCATATCTGCCGCTCTATTTTCACAGAAACATCATTCAATCAATGATATTGCATCCAATCAAATCATTGCTATCCCGAATGATCCCTCCAATACTTCTCGATCATTATTGTTGTTACAAAAAATAGGTTGGATCAAGCTTAAACCAGACACACAATCAGGCATAATCACCTTAAATGATATTATAGAAAACAGCTATAATTTAAAATTTAAAACGCTTTTATCAGAAATTATTCCGCGAGTACTCGGCGAAGTTGATTACGCAATTATGCCAGGCGGTGTGGCATGGTTGAGTAAAGTACCAGCTGATAATATATTAATTCAAGAAGAATTATCGCCCAATTTAGAGCTAATGGTTGTCGTTAAAAAAGAAGATCTCAACACGACATGGGCAAATGACGTTAAGCAACTTTACCAATCCGATAAACTTAAAAAATTTATTGAAGAAGATCCGGACGCTAAAGGTCGATTTATTTGGCCAAAATAGGATAGTTAAAAAACAACCAATATCTTTAGGTGGATAAAAGATATTGGTTTTATTATAAAATCTAATCATTTAATCTTATCAGCATTTGAAATTTACCTTCGCTCCATTTTGCTTTAAAGTTATTTTCAACCCATTAAATAACAGCTAATCATGCTATGTTAAGTTTTTTAGGGTTATAAAGTGACATTAGGTTCTATTAAACAAATCGTTATTTTTTTCACTTAACATTATTTAAATCTAAAAAATTTTTTTTAATTTTTTATTAAGAATATTCATTCCAATATTTACAATTTTTTCTTTTTTTAATTTATTTATCTTATTGATTATAAATGAAATATTTGTAATTTTTGCGTGGTGTTTATATATGATTGTGGTAAAATCGCAATCCCCAAAAAAGATAAAATGAAATAAAAGTAATGACTAAAATTAAATATTTTTTAATTGTTGTTTGCAGTTTGGCTTTAGTCGGCTGTTTTGTGCCAAGTAAAATTCAAACTATGATCGATAATCCAACTTCGAACGAAATAAAAGTAACCATTGATGGAACTGAACACGTTATTCCTCCAGTTTCAAAGATCGCTTACTCTTTTGAATTTGGTAAACATACTCTAGTTTATAACCAAGAAACTTTAAATATTCTGGTAAAACCCAATCGAAAGAATGAACTTAATATCATTAATCCAACATTAAATAATTACGTAATAATGAACTTCTATTTTATCGACGAAAAAATGAAACCTGCCGATTATGGTATGCTACTAATGTCCAAAAAATCAAGTATGACCACTGTATCAATAATGTATGATGGAAAGGTAAAGGAAATAGAGTTACCTCTTAGTGTGACAAATGACTTATTTATTGATCAAAGCGAATATTGGTGGAAATATGATCTTGACAAACCTGTACCAGAGAAAATAACGATCAGGGACTCTACCAAATTCTCGACGATAAAAAAAATATACCGGGAAGCGGAGTTTTGGAAAATTGCGCCAGAATATGTAGAAGAATTAGATGATTATGATCTACCTTTAGATAGAGTACGTTTTGTTGAACGTACACCTGAATTAAACAAATTACCGGCGTTTTCTATTCCTGATATTGCTTTAAATTCTATCGCTTGTGAACAAGGACGTAATGATATTCAAGCAAAACTCAATAATTGGCAGCAAATTTTAACCTTAACAGGAAGTGATTTTAGTGAGGGTTATAAAGATTTTAAATCAACAATAATCGATGCCAACACCGAAGCTTTCAAAAATTGTGATGGTTATAGTGAAGCATTAAATGATATTGCTGATGCACTCGAATCAATTAGCGATTTGAATTTTGTTATCTTGCAAGAATAAAAGGAATTGAAGTGTTGATATAAGCATTAAACTTCGTCTTTTTTGTGTTAAGGCATAAAATAATTTTTACTCATTTTATGTCTTAATTTTCAAACAATAATCAATAAAAAATCTATTTTTATAAGGAATACTTCGTTGATTGCTGACTGATTCGTCATAAAAAACACTAACCTAGATAAAAATATATTGATATACATCACAAAAATCAGAAAAAAATATTTTTTTAAACCTCAATCAACCTCATACTAATAACCAATCTTAATTAAAGAAAGGTATATCATTATGATTAAAAGGAAATTAAAATTAGCAGCCATTATCAGTAGTTTTATCCTAAGTACTTCAACTGTTTTTGCTTCAATTGACGATGTGAAAGACCTTAAAATCATTAGTTACAATGTCTATAATGGTATGAAATTAGACGAAACAGACGGAAAACAGAAATTTATCGAATGGGCAAAAGCACAAGATGCCGATATTATTGCCTGGCAAGAAATGAATTTTTTTACTCGTGAAAAGCTTGAAAAATTTGCCGCAAGTTATGGACATAAATATGCGGTATTATTGAAAGAAAAACCTGATGATGCCGCTTTTTTCCCTGTCGCCATTACGTCAAAATATCCTATAGTCAATGTTGATAAAGTCGTGGATAATCTATGGCATGGTGCGCTGTATGCTGATATTGGCAACTATCATTTTGTTATTACCCATATGAATCCATTTTGGACAGAAAAAAGAATTGATGAAATGAATTTAATTATCGATTCTATCAAATATAGCCGTGATCCAAATGGTAAATGGATTATTGCTGGTGATTTAAACTCTTTTTCACCTGCGGATAAAGAAACCTACGATAAAAGTAATTTGTTAAACGATATCAAAGAAAAACAGAAAAAAAGACCGATATTAGAAAATCTTGTTAATGGACAATTAAGTTATACCGTTCAACAAAATTTATTGGATGCAGGGTTTATTGATGCGTTGAAAATTAAAAATAAAGAATTTATTGCGACAGCGCCAACCAAAGTATTTTACGATCAAGCTTCAACACCGCTGCGTTATGATTATATTTATGTGTCCCCCCCATTAAAAAACGACGTTATTGAGGTTAAAGTCTTAAAAGACGATTTTACGGATAATTACTCTGATCATTATCCTGTACAAATGATCATTAAAAATAAATCATCACAACCATAATAGTGAAAGCCATGTATCATTGCATGGCTTTTATCAGTCATTTTTATATGACAGTATTTTCCAATGATAATCATCAAGTTGTGATTGTGATCGCAACATGTCCATTTAAATTCAATTAATATCAAAAAGAGCATCGAATAATCTAACTCGAATTGATGAAATCAAAAAAGTTGTAGGATAAAGATATGAAGAAAAATTGTTTAGTACTGATTATAGTGGGGTTGTTTTCGTTATTTTCATATGCATTGGCAACAGAAGATTTAGTGATATCACAATATCAACATTCGCCGAATAAAGTGTATACCGATAAAGATCAACCAGAAATTACCATTGCAAATTTCAACATTGCAGGCGGGCTTAGAAAGCATAAGGTTAATTTAGATTTAGTTGCTAACGCGATTAAAGCAATGGATGCGGATATCATAACTCTTGAAGAAGTCGATCAAAATACCACACGTAGTGATGGCTTAGATCAAGCAAAAGTGATAGCAGAAAAAACGGGCATGTACTATCTGTTTGGCAAAGCAACGGACATGAAAGGCGGTAATTACGGTAATGCCATATTGTCTAAATATCCAATAGTAAAAAGTAAAACTTTTTTGTTACCCTCTGGTGATTTTGAACAAAGATCCCTGATGTTAAGTCAAATTAATGTGCCGGGCTTTGATTCGCCAATTTATGTGTTTAATACTCATTTTGATTGGCATGAAGAAGATGAGGTAAGAATGTCACAAGCACGTTTTATTAATAGTATTGTTTTTGACGATCTGGACTTAGATGATGAATTTCCTAATTTAGTATCTGGAATTATGGTATTGTTAGGCGATTTTAATTCTGTTAAAAATGATAGAGTCATTAAAGAGCTTGAAAAATACTGGACTTTGGTGAAACAAGAAAATGTCGATACTCGCACTTGGCCAGCAGGAAATCCTGGATTAGATTTAGATCATATTTTTACAAGTCGAAATCAAATATGGCAAGTTGAGCAATTCATTATTCCCAATGATGGCAATGAGTGGAATGGTATCAAATGGCCACTTGTAAGCGACCATATTCCAGTGATCGCTAAATTAAAATTGATTGAGCAATAAAAAATGGAAATGGGCATATAGCCCATTGTCTTTTAGCATTCATTTTAGTTTAGCAATAACATAAATATAAACTAGCTCGCTGATTAATTCGATAAGTGTTTGTGTTACGATGATTGACGGTAAAATGGGTATTGCATTAGGTATGGCTAACGCTAAAGGTAAAATGACTAGCGCATTTCGAGTACCGGCACTAAAAGCTATCGCTCGACTTCCTGCGACGGAAACATGAAAACAACGACCAACAAACCATCCAACTAAAGGGGCGACAATAGCAAAAATTATATAAAATGGAATAACGGATACTACGACTGATAAATTACCCTTCAGCTGAGGTAGAACTGCCAAAATAACGATAAAAAGCGTTAATGCCGTGGCTGGAACGGGTAACATATTTAACCCATGTATCATTTTTTTGCCTGTGTGATTTCGTACAGCCCAGACTTGCATTAAGGTAGCTAAACAGAAAGGAATGACCATTAACCAAATAAAAGCATGGATAAAGGGTTGGAGGTGAATGAGCTGGTTGACCTGTTCACTAATCATAAAAGTTAAGTAAACAGGCAGTAAAAACATTTGTAACAACAATAATAAAGGTATTGCCATCAATAATAAACGGGCATCTGCGCGTCCAAGATGAGAAAAAGTGACAACATAATCAATACAAGGGGCAAGTAACACAAGTAATACGCCCAGTTTAATAAAAGGAGCGGAAGGTAGAAATAGCGCTAATAATCCAACCCCAACAGGTATAATAACAAAATTTGTTATAAGTAATGCCACCATAAATCGCTTGTAAGACCAAAACTGTTTAATCTCAGTCACAGGAACTTGTAAGAAAGTGACAAACAACATGAATGCTAATACTGGATTGATAAACATGTCGAATATTGAGGTGTTGTCTAAACAAAATACCAGACCAATAGCTATCATCACCACAGAAAAATAAATAGCTATCTGATTTTTCTCTAAATTATCTTTGATTTGTTGCATAGTGTCATTATTCAGTAGGCAATAACGAACAGATAGCATATCAGAAATCAACAAATTTAAAGAATGTAATATTCATGCCATTGGATATAAACAGTTATCATTGTATTTCGGTTCAATTCAAATTATTTGATTAATTATTTAGTTCAAATAGCTAATTTTTTGACAGCATCTAAATGGAAAATACCTTGGATTTATTATCCATATCACTATTTTGCTTAAATTTATCACTTAAAATCATTATAGCATTGACAACAACTGAATTTTTGTTGAACTACGCATTCAAATTGGCAAGCATTTATCAAAAATGCGATCTTTGTCACATCAGATAATAAAAGCAAATTCGCTATCTAATTATCAACGATCTTTCATTGTTGAACTCGGTACAAACAATCTTATCCCTATTTTAGGGAAAAAATAGCATTGTATTTCAACATGAAGCCAAATTAGCTTTTCATTTTGAGACAAATAAAAGCTTTTTTTAACAATTTCAATCCACCTGTAATCTGCAATCAAGATCACAATTTATCATCACTCAAATACCTATACTGATATTCATGTTTCGGTCAATTCTTTTGTCGAATTTTTATCAATCAGGAGGTCGTAATGAAAACGTATGTCAAAAATTGGATCACAATTGGGTTACTCAGCGCATTGGGTTTGTCTGTTGATGCGGTGTGGGCTAAAGAATATCAATTAACAGGGCAGCATACCCAAATCACGCTATCTGATAGTGGCAATCAACAAAACGTCACATCGTTTAATATTACTAATCCCGTAACTAATGATTCAATCACTGTTAATACGCTATTTGAGATTACGCTAAATTCGGGGCAAAAATTGACCGATAAAGATTTCCACTTAGATAATTTACAACAAAAAGACAATCAAATTTATTTAAATTTCAGTGGTCATGATATTGAGATTCAAACCCTATTGATTCTCAATGATGATAAACATTTTGCCAGTTATGAACTGCAAATCACCCCTAAAAAACAGGCACTTTCAATGTCAGACGTTTCTATAATGCCGTTTCATTCTCAAGCGCCATTTGTTTACGGCTCCGTTGTCAGTTCGCCGATTATTAGTGATACCTTTTTTATCATTCCCGAAAATCCATTAACCAATACCGTTGCCTATGAAGGTGGTGTGTTGCAAAAAATTCCGCAAGCTATCCCGTTACAAGTCAATCATACCTTGAGTTACAAAACCTATATTGGCACTTATGAAAAAGGGCAATTAAGACGCCATGTAAATGAATTTCTTAATCAAGTTCGCCAGCGACCATATAGCCCGTACTTACATTATAATTCTTGGCTAGATATCGGATTTTTTAATCCCTATACTGAAAAGGAAGCACTGTTACGAATCGAACAATATGGTCAAGAATTAGTTGAAAAACGTCATGTTACCCTAGATGGTTATCTGTTTGATGATGGTTGGGATAATTTAACGGGTAACTGGGGATTTGGTGATAATTTTCCGAGTGAATTTAAAAAATTAAAAACCGCATCAGAAAAATATCACGCCGCGCTGGGTATTTGGTTGTCACCTTGGGGTGGATACAATAAACCACGTGATACTCGTGTTACCAATGCATTAAAACTGGGTTATGAAACCATGGATGGCAAACTCGCCTTATCAGGCCCTAAATACTATGCTAATTTTCATAAACGAATTTTAGAATTAATCCAAAATCAGAACATTACCATGTTCAAACTCGATGGAACAGGTAATGCAGATAAAGTGATCGCCGGCAGCCAATTTACCAGTGATTTTGATGCTGCGATTCATTTAATCCAAGATATGCGTAAAGCTAATGATCATTTATATATTAATCTAACAACCGGTACACAAGCGACGCCGTCTTGGTTATTTTATGCCGACTCTATCTGGCGAGGTGGCGATGATGTCAATTATTATGGACCCGGTAGTAAAGTTCAACAGTGGTTAACTTATCGTGATGCGGAAACGTATCGTTCTATTGTTTTAAAAGGTCCCTTGTTTCCATTAAATTCACTTATGCTGCATGGTATTGTATATGCTAAACAAGCAAAACATTTGCAACAAGAAACCGAAAATGACTTTGCTGATCAAGTTTGGAGTTACTTTGCAACAGGAACGCAATTACAAGAAATGTACATTACTCCTGAACTGATGACAATAAACAATTGGGATACGTTAGCATCGGCTGCTAATTGGGCAAGAGATAACCAAACCGTATTATTCGATACCCATTGGATTGGTAAAGATCCCACAAAATTAGGGGTATATGGTTGGGCGGGATGGACGCAAGATAAATCCATTATTACTTTACGCAATCCGTCAGATAAACCGCAAATTTATTATCTGGATTTACAAAATGATTTAGAGTTGCCGGCAAAGGCAAGTTCACATTTTAAAATCAACATTGATTATCACAGTGAATCTTATGCGCAAAAACCAACGAGTGTGGATAAAACGGCATTAATCACTCTTGAGCCTTTCGAAACAGTTGTCATGTCGCTAATTCCACAATAATTACAATATGCCTTGTCTACAAATACAAGGCATAAAATTAGGCTCAACATAGTCGGTTGAAATGTCAAAGTTTAAAACGGGCTTAAAACGTATGGAACAAAAATAATCTAATGAAACTATTTACAATAGTAAAAAAGCTCATTTTGAACTGATATAATTTTTTCATTCAGGTTTCCTGTTTATCTGATAGGGAACCTGAAAATTAACATCAAATCGATACGACGTTTTTAACATCACTCTCCATTTCGTTGCTTTATTCTGATAATAAACATGAAAACACTAGGTTGTTTTAACCGTTAAATAAAAATAATTTTGTTAACGTTTTCAACCAAAATTTATACATATTTTTCTGTCTATTTTTTGACAAACCCAATATACTTACCAAACTTGTATTTGATAATGATTATCATTATTATTTGTAAGGTTAAATTTAGAGATGTGTTAAATGATTTAATTGTTTTTTATGAAGGAATGAAACATGAGTTATAAAAAGGTAAGTATCTTATTACTCTTTATGAGTTTTTCTTCACAAGCTGAGTCTGTGCTTGAAGATAAAGATACAAAGCAAAATATTGATGAACCGAATAAACCATTAACGAAGAACAATATGGTTAATCGTGACGATATAGACGATGTGATTACTGTCATTGCCGGCTCATCAACGCAAGATGAATTAAAAAAAATAAATAGTGTTATTGCGGGACGATCAACACTTTCATCAGGGCTAATAGAACAAAAACAATCCGATAATGTTGCCGAATTGCTCAATACTTTACCCGGTGTGAGTGCTGCTGGTTCAGTTAGGCCAGGGGGGCAAACCTTAAATATATGGGGTTTTGGTAAAGTTGAAGATGTCAAAATTATTGTAGATGGTGCACAAAAAGGATTCCAAAAATATCAACAAGGATCGATTTTTGTTGAACCAGAACTTCTTAAACAAGTTGAAGTTAACAAAGGTCCACACGATGTGAAGTTTGGAAATGGCGGCTTTGGTGGCGTGATAAAAATGGAGACTAAAGATGCGATTGATCTGCTTGACCCCAATCAATACCTTGGCGCATTAATCAAATACAGTTTTCATTCAAACAATCATCAGAATATGGTGACTGGTGCAGTTTATGGTCGAACACAAGATGACATGTTTGATGGTCTTATTTATTACACCAACCGAGACAGCGGTAATTTTAAACGCCCCGATGGCTCGAGATTTGAGTTTTCAGAAGATGACATGGATTCCTACATGGCGAAACTCAATTTTAGACCCAATGAAGAACACACTTTCACTCTATCAGGTATACGTTCAAAACGGGATTCATGGCAACCTTGGGCAGCCAAATATGTCGAAAAAATGACCCCCCCAACCGCTGCACAAATTAATAAATATGGATATAAAGCAGCATGGTTAAGAAAATTGGTAAAACGTGATCAACAAGATGAATCCGCCCAATTTAAATGGAATTATCAGCCAACTTATAATCCATTAATTAATTTGACGTTACACACCACTTATTCCAAAACCAAACAACATGATACTCGTCCTAATAAATACAATCCGGTGGCTTCATTAGGGACAATGGGTAACGAAAGTTGGGTTAGCTATACCGATAAAACTATCGAGCTTGAAAATGTCAGTATTTTTAACACCGGCGCTATCGATAATGCATTAAAAATTGGATTACAAGCACATCTACATGATCGTGATACGTTAATGTATTACAAAAACTATGCTAAAAAGCCAAATTATAACAATGGTTATTTCCAACCGGCTTACATGCCTTCTGGTAAACAGCAAACTTATAGTTTTTATATTCAAGATGAACTTTCGATTAGTGATTTTGTCTTATCACCCAGCCTTCGATATGATTATGTCCGAAATCACGGTAAAAAGAATTATGCTTCAGCGTATAACGATCCCGATCCTCGTTATGGTCATGACTATTCACCCGTGACCTATTCAGGTTGGACACCACGTTTTGGATCCTATTGGCAAACCACCCAAAATGTCGGATTTTTTGGGGATATCAGTTATGCATGGCAAGCGCCAACTATTGATGAAAGCTATGAAGTCCAGTTTACTCCTAAAAATGGAGGAAGCGGTAAAATTTCGGCAACCAGCCGTCATTTGAAAAAAGAGCGGAATTTATCAATTCGAATTGGGAATATTCTCGATTTTAATAATTTAATACTTGAAAATGATAAGTTACAAGTTCGTAGCACGTTATTTAGACAGCGTGTCACCGATGAGATTTTTGTTACTCGAGGATTCAATGGATCAATATGCGGTCCAGGCAAAGCGTGTCCGCTTGGGCAGGCAAATTATCGTAATATTCCGGGTAAAATGATTGTCAAAGGTTTTGAACTTGAAACGTTTTATGACAGTAAATATTGGTTTGCAAGTGCGACCTACTCAATCCAAAAAGGGGAACGAGATACAGCACCACAAGCACCATGGATGCATCATAAGACCTATGTCGCAACGATTGCACCACGCACCGCAACATTAACAACGGGGTTTAAAATTCCGGACTGGAATGTGAGAGCAGGGTGGAATGCCCAATTTGTACGAAAACAAGATCGCACAGGACTAGAAGACAGAAACCATGATGGTATAAAAGATCTGGGCGCTTATGGATTAGGGCGATCGTCGGGGTATTCAATACATAATCTTTTTGCGAGTTGGCAACCGACTTTTCTGCCTAAAGCCGAAATTAAGCTAACCATTGATAATCTATTTAATAAAGATTATCGACTTTATTTAGGCGAAAACACCTATGGACTCGCCCGAAACTTTAAAGCGAGTGTTTCATACCGATTCTAAACTTCATTTAAATGTGAATACTGCCAGTTTACTGGCAGTTTGAATAAGTCATCAGTGCTGAATCTATCTACCATTTACCTGCCGTTGAGCCACCGTCAACGACCATAATTGTACCGGTAACAAAATTAGAATCCGTTAAATACATGACGGCATTGATAATATCTTGAACCTGTCCAATCCGATTGACAGGAGCCATAGATTTTAATACTGCTTGAACTTGGGGATCGGTAGGATGCATTGGGGTCTCAATAATGCCAGGTGCAATACCGTTAACCATAACATGGCTTGATGCTAATTCTAATGCTAAACCTTTAATGGCACTATTAATACCGCCTTTGATCATAATCGGTAACAAAGCCGGTACAGTCAAATTAGGTTGCATAGCAATGGCAGCAGTAATATTAATGATATGCCCTGACTGATTGGCTATCATATGTTTAGCTGCTGTCTGAGCAGGGTAGAAAAATCCTTTAAGGTTGGTATCAATTAGGGTGTTTAGATCATCTTGTGTATACTCAACGGCGGGTTTAGATATAAATATGCCTGCATTATTCACTAAAATATCGACTTTACCAAATCTTGCAATAGCGTGTGAAAAAAGCAATTCTGCCGTTTGCGGCTTTGCAATGTCCCCAGCTACAAGTAATAAATTATCAGGTTCGCCTAATTTAATCGCTGCTTGTTCTAAACGAGCTTTATCTCGACCATTGGCAACGACATTGAAACCTCGCTCAAGATAGGCTTTCGCTATCGCAAAACCAATTCCACTTGAAGCACCAGTCACAATAACGGTTTTATTTCCTTTATTCATCGAATTTAATTCCTGTTTTGACTCACATTACAGATGATTATATAAGAGTTGAATTGAAATAGAAATTTGATTGCAAAAAGTAAAACAATTTACAAAATTCTAGATCGAACAGTAAATAGAATGAAATCTATTTACTGCTGGTTTAGTTAAATCAACGCATAAGATATTGTTTCGATCGATTAATCCAAATCACTAAAAAGAGTGTGCGTCCTAAACTAAATAAAATATAGGAAAACCACAAACCGTTATTGCCCCATATTGGTACAAAAATAGATTGAGCGATTAACCAAAGTAAAAGGGCAAGGATCATAGAATCACGAATAGAAGATGTATAACTGATGCCTGAAAACACCCCGTAATAGATCAATCCACCAGCAACCACAACCGGAAAAATAACTAACCAATAATGGTATTGTAGACAAAGATTAATGATGTTATTTTGATTGGTTAATAATCGGATTATCGTGGTGTCAAAAGCAAACCAGATTGCAATTAATATCACCGGACAAATCACACACGCTTGTAGTGACCAACGCAAGGTTTGTTGGTATAACGCCATATTTTGGGTGCCTTTAGCTTTACCACTAAAGACACTTGACGCATTAGCAAAACCATCAAATAAATACGCCATTAAGTAATGGATTTGAAACAGTACCGCATTAGCCGCCAATACTTCAGTACTAAAACTTGAACCAATCGAAATAAAATGATTCGTTACAACTAGCAGGCAAATAGTTCGAATCATTAAATTAGTATTAACTAAAATTACCCCTTTTAATGACTGCCAAGAAAGGATCGATTTCAAATCCGTTTTTTGTTGTGATTGTGGTAAATAGCGACCAATAAACCCGATCCCTAACAACGTACAAATCACTTGCGCACTGAGTGTTGCAAATGCCACGCCTTGAATATCCCAATGAAAGCCCCAAACAAAAATGACCGCCATAATAATATTGAGTAAATTAATCAACACTTGCAAAAACAGCACGGCTTTTATTTTGGACATCCCCATTAACCAACCAACCAGCACATAGTTAATCAGTACAAACGGGGCGCCCCAAATTAATATCGAAAAATAGATATCTGCATAATGCCTAACTTCTTGATTCGGCTTGATGATTTGCATTGAAGCACCAAAAATAAATTGCTGAAAAACAATAAATAAAATGCCTAAAACAATCGCAATAAACAGTGGGCGAATTAACGAAGAACGCAGTAATAGTGGATCATCTAATGCTTGTGCCGCAAATCCGGTGGTACTGACACGTAAAAAACCAAATAACCAATAGATGGTATTAAAGATCACCGCACCAACGGCAATGCCTGCAATAAAAGCAGGATTGGGTAGATGACCGACCAATGCAGTATCAACCACGCCCAATAATGGGGTTGTGATAGTTGAAATAATAAAAGGGATAACCAATGCTAAATAATCGTTAAAACGATAACGTTTATTAACGGTGGATTGTGTTGTCATAGATTAAAAACCTAATATAGAGTCAAGAAGCTGTTTGGAATAATCATGACGGACATTACTCAATTGGGCAATATCGTCAACCTGTTCTACAATTCTTCCTTGATAAAAAAACATCACTCGATTACACAAATACGTAATCGTGGTTAAATCATGAGTAATAAAAATACTGGTTAAATTTAACTGTTTTTGTAAATCAGCCAATAACGATAAAATCTGCGTTTGAACAGAAATATCTAACGAACTGACTGCTTCATCAAACAAAATAAATTGCGGATGACAGGCGATCGCTCTGGCTATGCAAATTCGTTGCAATTGACCGCCACTCATTTCATGAGCAAACCGCTGACAGAATGAATGATCTAATCCAACTTGTTCCAATAATTGATCTATTCGTTTTTTTCGTGCTGTCGATGATAACTTTTCGTAAATATCAAGAGGTTCAGCAATAATATTAGCAGCCGTAAAATAAGGATTTACCGAGGCATTATAATCTTGAAATACAGCGCTAATATTACGTCGCTGTGATGAGCATTTCCATGCTCGTTTCGCAATATCTTGCCCGTTAAATAGGATCTTACCCGTATCGGGTTTTTCTAAACCTAAAATAAGCTTTCCAAGTGTGCTTTTGCCACTGCCACTTTCACCAATAATACCCAGACATTCGCCCTGTTTTAACGAGAAAGAAACATCCTTAATGACCTTGTTCTTCTTGCGACTAAACAGACCTTGATGAGGTTGTAAAAAGGATTTGCTTACCTGTTCAACTTGCAATAATGCAGACATTTAAGCACTCTCCAATGTCGGAATAAACATTTTAGGATAAACCACCGAATCAAATTTAGCTAATAACTGTTTGCGCGCGCTGATTAGATAACGGGTGTAATCATTTTCAGCATGGTAAAAGATTTGATCTCGACAGCCTTGTTCAACAATTTTACCTTGTTGCATGACAACAATATGATCGGCAATATGATGAATCACGCCTAAATCGTGTGAAATAAAAATCATGGCGGTAGTTGATTGCTGCTTGATTTGTTCAAACATTTTCAAAATATGGAACTGACTAATCGAATCTAAAGCGGTTGTCGGTTCATCAGCAATGATCAATTCGGGTTTTAGCATTAATGCAATACCGATCATGATTCTTTGTAACATTCCACCACTCAATTGATGAGGATACTTATTATAAATCTGTTTGGGATCATTTAAACCGATTTCTTTAATCATGGTTAGTGTTTTGGCAACGGCCTCTTTTTTGCTTAAGGGAAGGTGTGCTTGTAATGTTTCGATGACTTGTTTGCCGATACGATAAAGCGGATCGAAAGCACTCATTGGATGCTGTAAAATGATCGCGATAGTGTTACCCCGAATCTGACGCAGTGTGTCAGTTGATTGGGTTAAAAGATCGCCTTTCACTTGTCGATTTAACTGAGGTTGTCTAGGATTAAAAAGGATTTGACCTTCGACTTTAAAATAGGGTTCTAATAACCCCATGATCGCTTTACTGGTTAAACTTTTACCACTACCACTTTCGCCGACAATGCCTACGCATTGGTGATGTTCAACATTAAACGAAATGTTATCCAATAACGTTTGACCATTATCAAGGTTAACCGTGAGATTTTTAACCTCTAACAGGGGGTTACACATGTGTTTTTTCCTTCGGATCTAAAATATCTCGCAAACAGTCACCTAATAGATTAAAAGCCGCCACGACGACTAAAATAGCTATCCCCGGATAGACCATTTGCATTGGATGTTGAATCATTACATTTTTGGCTTCACTAAGCATTAATCCCCATTCGGCAGTCGGTGCTTGCACGCCCAATCCAATAAAAGAGAGCGCCGAAATATTCAAAATGACCCAGCCTGTATCGAGCGTGGCTAACACCACTAATTCCGACATAATATTGGGTAACAAATGACGGCGAATAATAAAGCTGTGTGGTGCACCAATGGCACGTGAAAATAAAATATAATTTTTTCGACTATATTTAATCACTGAACTGCGGATCATTCGGCTATACCATGCCCATTTCACCACGATATTAGCAATAATCACGTTTTCAATCCCCACACCTAGCACTCCGACAATCGCTAAAATCATGACTTGACTAGGGAAGGAGAGCATAATATCGCAAAGGCGCATAATAACTTCATCAAGTTTGCCTCGTTGGTAACCTGAAATTAGCCCGATGATTGAACCGACGATAATGGTAATTGTCATGGTTAGTAAGGATAAAAAGAGAGTCGAACGGATTCCATAAAGTAAACGAGAAAAGATATCTCGACCTAAATGATCACAGCCTAGCCAATGTTCAGTTGAGATACTGGCATATTTGCGGACAATACGAACTTTATTTGGATCAAATGGGGCAATATAGGGCGCAAAAATACCCAAAAGAATGATGATGGAGATGATCATCAAACAGCATAATGCCATTTTATTTTTCATCAACTGTCTTGCTAAACTCATGCTAAATCCCCACTATTTTGTAATCGAGGATCCAACCATTGATGCACCACATCAACAATAAAATTACATACGACAAATAAAATCGCCATAACTAAAATATAAGCTTGAATAACAGGATAGTCTCGATTCATGATAGCGGCTATACATAAGCGCCCAAGTCCCGGCCATGAAAAGATATATTCCACAACAAACGAACCGGCAATCAATTGTGGAATTGTCATGCCCAGTGCGGTTATGGTGGTATGTAATGAATTAACTAAGACATGTTTTAAAATTATCGCTCGTTCCTTTAATCCTCGACTACGTGCATAAAATACAAAGTAATTCTGCATATTTTCCAGCATATTATTACGAATAAAGCGAATATAAGTAGCAATATAAACAAAAGATAAAGTTATTGTCGGTAAAATAAGATTTTGCCATGTGCCATAACCATTTGTTGGTAACAGATCTAAATAATTAGCAAAAAACCAAATACACAGCAAACCAAGCCAATAACTAGGCATGGCGGTACCAATAAAAATGAGGATTCGAACAACATGATCGAAGACTGAGTTAGCAAAAATAGCACATAACACGCCTAGCACTAAGCTAACGAATAAAGTAAGAACAAATGATGACACTGCCAAAAGTAAAGTTGGGGTTAAACAACGAATCATTTCATCCCAAACTAATCGATCCCGATGAACGAATGAACGTCCAAAATCCAGATGAAAAGCATGATATAACCAACTAAAATATCGAGACCAAAAGGGCTCATTTAATCCCAACTCTTGGCGCATACTTTCGATGGCTACAGGCGTTGGCATAATCTCATTTAAGCGTAAAGCAACTTCAGCAGGATCAGAAGGGGCAAGGTTGATCAGCAAAAAGGCAATGAACGAGATACCGATCAAAATCGGTATCATCATCAATAAACGTTTAAAAATATAATGTAACATTATGACTAACTAACTATAACGCAATTAATAGTGCATTTTCTCAAAAGGAATATCAAATTGTGATGGAGCAAACTCAATGCCTTTAAGAGATTTAATAGCAATAGCTCGATTGCGTTCATAAGTTAAAGGAATATAGACCGCTTGTTTATGCAATGTTTCAAGCACATAACGATATAGGGCTTGGCGTTCTTGCTCGTCTGTTGAAATCAATGCTTTGCTAATGCTGGCATCAATTTGAGGCTTTTCTTTTAAGCCTTGTTGTGCCATATAATCCCCATATACTGGTAATTTCATACCGGATAAAAAGGATTGCGGATCATAAGGCGTACCCCAAGAAATATCGAATACCATATCAAAATCACCCGCTTTTTGGCGGTCCCGATAGCCTTGTTCTTCTTCACCGTGAATATTAAGTTTTAATCCAACTTGTTCAAATTCATCTTGCATATATTGGGCGATGGTTTTTTGTGAAGCAGTATTACTATCATAATACAGTGTGATTTCGAACGGTTTGCCGTCTTTTTGGCGGTATTGTTGACCGTTTGCTTTTGTCCAACCTGCTTTATCCAAAAGTTGTTGTGCTAATTTAGTATCGTATTGATAAGGTTTTAATCCAATATTGGCATAAGGGATATTGGTCGCCATTAGAGTATCAGCCGGTGCTTCACTGTGATTAAAAATTCCTTCTGAAATATCATTTTTATTAATAATATGTTCAATAGCCTGACGCACATTAACATCACTCAATGCAGGGCGAGTCGTATTCATCAACACGATACGGCTTGAAACAGGTTTAGACATCAATGTCTGAAACTTATCCATTTTCGAAAAACGCTCGAAAGAATCGGCATCCACCATATTTTTGCCATAAATCAGATCGATTTCACCTTTTTCAAGTGCCATCAAACGGCTTTGATTATCCGCAATCACCTTCATTGTAACGGTTTTGAGTTGTGGTTTATTTCCCCAATAATTGGGATTGGCTGTAAAAATGGCATACTGATCTTTTTTATGATCACTTAACACATAAGGCCCCGTACCAATATAAGAATTAACGCCATTTTTGGTTTCACCATTTTTCATGGCATTAGGCGATATAAAACGCATAGGGCGGGTGACGGCAATCTCAATCAAAAATGGATAGTAAGGTTCAGACAGATTGACTTGTAGGGTATAATCATCAAGCGCTTTAATATCGGTAATTAAACGCACCATTTCAAGCCAAGTATGACGATCTTTATTTGAAAGTACGGCATCCCAATTTAATTTAGCGCTATGCGCATCGAATTTAGTACCGTCGCTAAATGTCACATCTTGTCGAAGTTTGAACGTATAGGTTTTTCCTTCATTACTGATTGTCCAGCTTTCCGCAAGCCAAGGTGAAAAAGAGCCATCTTCGTTATAATGGACTAATGACTCATACAGCATATTTTGAGCCCACATCTCGCCAGAATAGAGGTGAGGGTTTAGATCACGAATATCGCGAAAATTAGCAAAAGTGATATCATCTTTAGCGAAACAATTAAGGCTAGCTGAGGCTAATGCGAAAACCATTAACCATTTTTTGGTGCGGTTGAAATGTACTATCATGGGCAATCCGTTATGCAAAAGTTTTTAAAAAATAATCATTGATGCAACTAGTATCAAAAATGTTGTAAATACAATGATTTTTAGCGCAAGAATAGTAGCACAGATGCAAATGATAATAAATATCATCTAGTCTATTTTTTAGCAAAAAACTTACGAAATTTTGTTAAAACAAATCTTAATAGAACGATTTCATCGCAATCTAATTAACAGGGATAATAAATAATCAAACAAAAGTAATAGAATTGCTTTATAATAACTAACGAAAATTTAATTTTTGTTTATTTAGGAAACATTTCATGTCATTTGACTCTCTTGGTTTAGATGCCAAGATTTTAAAAGCACTACAAGAACAACATTACACTCAGCCCACCCCCATTCAACAGCAAGCCATTCCGGTGATCTTATCGGGAAAAGACCTCATGGCAAGTGCACAAACGGGCACCGGTAAAACGGCAGGGTTTGGTTTGCCAATTTTGCAAAAACTCATTGAACTACAAGCCAAAACAGCGAATCGCCCTGAAACAAAAAAGAAGAAACGCCCCCTTTATGCGTTAATTTTAGCGCCAACTCGTGAACTTGCTGCGCAAATTGGTGAAAACATTCGTGATTACAGCCGTCATTTAGCAATTCGTTCATTAGTTGTTTTTGGTGGCGTAAGCATTAATCCCCAAATGATGAAGTTGCGTGGTGGTGTGGATATTCTGATTGCAACACCCGGACGGTTACTCGATTTAGTCCACCAAAATGCTGTTGATCTTGCAACGGTTAAAGTGCTGGTTTTAGACGAAGCCGATCGCATGTTAGATATGGGTTTTATTCATGATATACGGCGAGTGATTGCAAAATTACCTAAAAAACGTCAAAATTTAATGTTTTCAGCAACGTTTTCAGATGAGATAAAAACACTAGCGGAAACGATTTTACATTCCCCTGAAACGGTTGCTGTCGCCAGAACCAACAGTACATCAACACAAATTACCCAATATGTTCATCGAGTAGATAAACGTCGTAAACGGGAATTACTATCGTACTTAATTGGTAAAAATCAGTGGCAACAAGTATTAATTTTTACTCGCACTAAGTACGGCGCTAACCATTTAGCCGAGCAACTCACTAAAGACGGAATTAAAGCTTCAGCTATTCATGGTAACAAAAGCCAAGGCGCCCGCACCAAAGCCTTAGCCGATTTTAAAACCGGACAAATTCGGGCACTAGTCGCCACCGACATTGCAGCCAGAGGATTGGATATTGAACTATTGCCTTATGTGGTTAATTATGACTTACCGCAGGTTGCTGAAGATTACGTGCATCGAATTGGTCGAACAGGGCGAGCGCAAAATCAAGGGCAGGCGATTTCATTAGTCTGTATTGACGAACTGCCACAATTAAAAGCCATTGAAAAGTTGATCAAAAAACCAATACCCGAAATCCATACCGATGGTTTTGCCGTTGACCCAACCATTAAAGCTGAGCCGAAAACAAAATCTTCACCTAAAAAACGGCTATCGAAAAACAATCACAACACGCAAAATCGGTCTAATCAACCCAATAAGCGTGGTGGTGTTAACCGAACAAAAAAACACGCTAACACAAATAATAAACAAAGTCATACTCATTAAAATAGAAGGATATTATCATGGTAAATCGCAGTCGACGTTTACGTAAAAAATTACATATTGAAGAGTTTAAAGAGTTAGGTTTTACTGTCAGTTGGTCTTTTGATGAAGGGACAAGTGAAGAAACCTTAGATAACATTGTTGATCAATTCATTCTCGAAGCTATCCAACCAAATGGTTTAGCATATGAAGGAAGTGGGTATCTAAATTGGAAAGGAATTGTCTGTACTCAAAAACTAGGCAATTGTACCGAAGCGAATCGTGACATTGTCACAAAATGGCTGGAAAGTCATGGTTTAAAAAATATCAAAGTCAGTCCGTTAATTGATATTTGGTGGGATGAATTAGATTTCTAATCGATTTTAAACCATATTTGATTAAGTTAGCTTAATTATTCAATAGCCACAATTGTGGCTATTTGTTTGTAATTCATTTAACTAATTATTCGATTCCTTGACTACGTAAATAATCTTCATAATTACCGGTATAATCGATCACTTTTTCTGGCGTAATTTCAACAATACGAGTCGCTAGCGAACTGACAAACTCACGGTCATGCGAAACAAAGAATAGGGTACCTTGATAAAGTTCTAACGCCATATTGAGCGACTCGATCGATTCCATATCTAAATGGTTAGTTGGTTCGTCCATGACAATGATATTGGGTTTTTGCATCATCAATTTACCAAATAGCATCCGTCCTTTTTCACCACCCGACAGCACTTTAACTTTCTTCTTAATATCATCTTGCGAAAATAATAAGCGACCTAAAACACTTCGTACAGCTTGTTCATCATCAGTAGGTTGCTTCCATTGGCTCATCCAGTCGAACACGGTTAATTCTTCATCAAATTCGTATTCATGATCTTGAGCATAATAACCGATATTGGCATTTTCTGACCATTTAATCTCGCCTTGCTCAGGGGTTAGTTCTCCCATTAAGGTTTTAATTAAAGTGGTTTTACCAATCCCATTGGTACCTAAAATGGCGACCTTCTCGCCGACTTCAACCATTAAATTAAGATTATTAAACAAAGGACCATTATCAAAGCCTTTGGTCAAATTCTCAACGACTAAGGCATTACGGAACAATTTTTTATCTTGCTCAAAGCGTATAAATGGATTTTGACGGCTAGATGCTTTCACTTCCTCCAGTTTAATTTTCTCAATTTGTCTGGCTCGAGATGTCGCTTGTTTAGATTTCGATGCATTGGCACTAAAACGACTAACAAAAGATTGCAGTTCACTGATTTGCGCTTTCTTCTTAGCGTTATCTGCTAATAAACGCTCTCGGGCTTGTGTTGATGCCGTCATATAATCATCGTAATTACCCGGATAAATACGCAATTCACCATAATCAAGATCTGCCATATGGGTACAAACCATATTTAAAAAATGGCGATCATGCGAAATAATAATCATGGTACTTTCACGCTCATTAAGTGTATCTTCTAACCAACGGATGGTATCAATATCTAAGTTATTGGTTGGCTCGTCCAGTAATAAAATATCGGGATTCGAAAAGAGCGCTTGGGCTAATAACACACGTAGCTTCCAACCAGGGGCAATTTCACTCATTAGACCATAATGCTGTTCAATGGGAATGCCGACCCCTAGCAATAGTTCGCCAGCACGAGACTCGGCACTATAACCATCCATTTCGGCGTATTGGGTTTCTAAATCAGCCACTTTAAAACCATCTTCTTCACTCATTTCCGGTAAAGAATAGATCCGATCACGTTCTTGCTTGATTTCCCACAACTCAGTATGCCCCATAATCACCGTATCTAACACGGTAAAGGATTCAAAAGCGAACTGATCTTGACGTAATTTACCTAATCTTTCATGAGGATCTAACGCCACATTACCCGAAGTTGGCACCAAATCGCCACCAATGATTTTCATAAACGTTGACTTACCGCTACCATTGGCGCCAATAAGCCCATAACGATTGCCGTTCCCAAATTTAACCGAAATATTTTCAAATAGCGGTTTACTACCAAATTGCATGGTGATGTTATTTGTACTTAACACTGATCTATACTCTCTAAATGATTAACGCTTTAACTTGATGCTTTTAATACCTTATAAGTTAAAGTTAAAAAATGTGATTTAATGCACATTATGCCATAGTTTAAACCTTTTGAGGATCCTAATAGTTTTGAAGTGAGTCTATAAGGGCTGTAGGATAATTATGAACTTCAATGATCTTATTATCCATAAAGTTAGGTGATTGAAAATAATATCTTTTATCCTTAATAAACAGGTTAAAGATAAAATTGCCTTGGGTTTGTTCTTTTGCTAATCCTTGATAGGCGCAAAGACTGACGTCGTTTTTTAGGTATAACGGTAAATCGTATTCAAGCGTATTAAGTTTGATCTTATTATCATGAATAGTGAGTGTTAAATAAGTCGAACTATAATGACCATTAAAATCTTTTAAGGTCGTTGGTTGATATTGCAAAATAGTATTAATTGCTGATTGATAATGTTGTTTGTATCGTTCTTCTAACTCAGGATGTTGTTCGACTAATGCTTCGGTGACAAAGTCCCCTAGAAAGTATCGGGAATGTTTAGGATTTCGGTAAGAATATAGTTGTGATTGTTCAGTGTGCTTATCGGTAAGTAAAAACCATGATTGCGAACCTAACAGGATATCATAAAGTTTATTATTTTTGGTTAATTCAGCTTTAATATAGATACCATCAGGGGTAAAACCATAATAATGTTCAAAATTAATATCATCGGGTAAATATTCTTCGTGCTTATTTTGCGTAATCTCTAGAATATCGTCTGCACTTAAATGCCAATCTAAACACATTTGGTAATAAATGAGATTTCGAAATTTTAAATCATGACATGACTTAGTCATATTGGTTATCTCATCTTGTGCTTGGCACGAGAAGGTTATTAATAGGCTTGTTATTAGTATTAAAATTTTATTCATTATTTCCAATCTACATTGTTATTTTTTATCATGCTTTTATATTAAGATTAATCTATTGATTGGATTAATATCCAAGCATTGAATTATTATTTAGGTATAGTTGAAAGTTCTTTTAACTCAACTTCGTATAAATCATCAAAGTTGTATATTTTTTTCGAGATGATTTTATTTTTTTCATATTGCGTAATAATTTTATAGTCTTTTCCAAACTCGTCGGGGTGGTAATACGTCGTTTCGATCAATTCGCCTTTTTGATTATATTTGCTCCATAATCCAACTTGAATTCCTGTTCCATTGTAAATCCCTTGGCAACCTGATAATTTTAATGTTCCATTTGGAAAGTATTCTTTTATCGGTTTTTGACATAAGGCATTGTCAGTGGATAAAGTTTGACTAAAATCGTGTTTATTTTCGTCAGCCAAACTTGAATTACATGAACATGAAATGAATACTATTGCGACTAGTGAATATAAATTTTTTTTAGCATTACTCATCTTTTAAATTTTCCATGTTTTTTAGCTGGTTATCTTCTTTCAAACTTAAACTTTATTTGCCATTAAATTCGACTTGTTCATGACTTATCCATTGATTACCTTTCCACTCTCCGTCACACTTTTGCACCCCAGACCAGACAACTTTTGATTTTTTGATATCGATAATGACACATTGATAGTTTTCGTGTAGCCATCGCTCATTGTCTGATATTTCAACATAACCTTTGATAATCGCATCCATTTTAACATAATGTTTATTTTCAGATATTTTAATATTTATTGAGTCAATACCGGTATATTGGTCATCATCATCATATCCTTTGATTTTAGATGTAACCCCATTTTTAATTAATCTTGGATCTGAATAAAGATTGAATTCTTCATTATAAGTTAAGAAGATTAATTCTATTTGATCGGTAATTTTTAGTTTATTCGCAATAGGGACTGGTTTTATAGTTGTACCCACACAGGAAAGGCTAAAAATAAGTAATGTTATATATAATAAATATTTCATCAATCTTTTCGTTGCGTTTATCACATCTTATGGCAAGAGTATACCTTATTTCAGGTAATATTGAATTGTTTATTTTTCATTTAATGTGGATTCTTAATCAATCAATTACTCTGAATAATAACAATTTTTGTGAATACATTTTTTTATTATCCCGCATTTTACGCACTGCAATCCATAGTATAAAAATCTAGAATTGTTAAATACCATTTATTATCTAATTGAGTTAGATAAAATATGAACATATTTTTTTCATCCCTTGGTAAAATACCTGGAAAGTTTTCTATATAAACAACTTTCACTTTTTTAGGGGCTTTTTTATCGGCAATGGCTTGATACTCCTGCCAAACTGGTCTTTTTTCAAATTGATAGTGTTTTAATTCCCAATGATAATAATCAAGCGCTATTTTTAAAGCGTCAATATTACTTTCTTTTTGAAAAAAGATTTGCAAATATCTTTAAACCTCCTAAAAAATAGATAAATGCTTTCTATTCTATCAACAAAAGAAGAACACCAAACATTCACTAGTGCATGGAGGAAGAAATTTCCTTATGGTATTATTAAGCCATCATTTAAAAAAGTTGGAAATTTCGCAAGAGAATTATATAAAAATTAACCAGAAAATTAAAAAGTTTAGAACTATGAAGATAAAATATAGAATTGTTAAAAATTTTAATAAAGAAGAACAAAGTAAATTAGAAAAATTATGAATTAATGTAGGAGAAGGGTGGGATTCATTTGAAATCGAGGAAAATAATCAAAATTTTGAACCAATAAAAAATATGTTGAATAAGGATTGGGATAATGTTGCTCAAAAGAAAGGTTATTTTTCAGAAAAAGATAGATCATTAGCCCCGTATTTAAATATATATGCAAATAAAATGTTGGGATATGCAAAACCAGATGACGAATCTATTGTAGATGAATACGAATATCCATTTGATATATACCCTTATTACAATGGTGTCTTTAAAATAATTAATACTGACAAACAATTTGGAATATTAAGAGGAAATCAAATCGGCTATTATTCTTTAGAAAATGAACCTAATTGGAGAGGAAATGAAATTGCATCGGCAAACAACATTGAAGATGCTTTTTTTGTAAAACCCGAACTTTTTGAAAAAATATTTAGACCTTTAAATATTAAATCTTTGCCAGTTATCAATTATAAAACTCAAACAAAATTAGAAAATGTTGTACAAATAGTTCAACAAGGGATTAGTAAATCTCATTTAATTATTAATAAAACTCAAATCAAAGAAAAAACACATATTGTAAATTGGGATATTGATAAATATGTATTAAGAAATGATTCTTATTATCCATCTTTTGATTCTTCACCCGGTGAATTTGATTTTTTTTATACGCATGAGTATTTTGGTACAGGAGGATTAACTCAAAGAAATACAATAATTTCAAAAAAACTTTATAACATATTAAAAATTAACAATATTAAAGGTTTAAATTATTATCCTATGAAAGGATAATAGAAAAAGTATAAAAAATTAATAAATAGATTTAATCAATATGAAAATAAAATATCGATTTTTTAAAAATTTTTCCTTAAGAGAAGTTTCTAAATTAAAAAATATAAATATTTATGTCGATGTGGGATGTGATGCTTTTATATTCTATGAAAATGACGAAATGAACGAGCAACTTCAATCCATATTCGGAAGCAACTATAAAAACTATGTTTCTGTTGTCAAAACAGAATTTTCAGAAAACGAAAGAATTAATGCCGATTATTTATCAATTGAGTCTAGTAAAATATTGGGATATCCTCAACCAGAAGACTTAGATGGAAATGATGAATTGGAAAAATTTCCTTTTAATGTTTTTCCTTATTTAAAGAACGTATTTGAAATAACAAAAAGAAGTGAAAATTTTGGAATTATTAGAGGAAAGCAAATTGGAAGTATCTCATTATTAAGCGAACCTAAATGGAATAAAAAAGGTATAGGAACAATATATTGGCTTGAAGATATATTTTTTACTACACCTTCAATTTATGAAAATATATTTAAACCACTAAATATACAAAGCAAAAGTGTAATTGGGTATGGTAATAAAAAACCTCTAGTTACAGTAGTTCAATTGTTACCACAAGGAATATCCTCATCTAAATTAAATATAAATGATAATAATATAGATGAGAAAACACATATCCCAGAGTGGGAAATGACTAGGTTTCATTTAAACAATAAAGGATTTTTTCCGTCTTTTGAAAATCATCCTGGAAATTTTGATTTTTTTGTATCTCAAGAAAATTTTGGTTCCGGTCATGCCAATTATAAAGAAGTCTTTGTATCGCAAAAGCTATATCAACTTTTAAAAAATAATAATATAAAAGGACTAGATTATTACCCAGTAAAGAAATAGTAAGCAGAAAATTTATGTTGTTAGGGAGGAGTAACGGATAAAACAGCGAAAAGTTATATTGATAATGCTGTAAAATATGCCAACGCAAAACTAAACGGAACAGAACTTTCAAAAGAAATCTTCCTTCAAGTTCAAAATATAAAGGCGTTTTTCAAAAAGTATTAGACTATGCCAAAAAGAAAACGTGACTATTATTTTTTTGCTAGTTTAGCTTTTAAGTAAAATATTTTCAGACTTAAAAGCATAGCAATGAATAAGAACAACATTATCCAGTAAACATTCTTGTGGTTGTTTTGATGATGTGTTTCTCATTTAATTCATTACATGGATTAGAAATATGTGATATCTCTTTCCTCTTATTCTTTCCAAACAAATTTTTCACCCGATTGTTTTTTTTGTAAACACTCTTCAAAAGAATATTGTCGTGGGCAGGCAAAGCAGTCTTTTGTATTTTCATTGGTAAAATGTAAATCATCAGGGATTTTTATGATGCCATTTATTGGATTTATTTTTTGACTTAAGCAGATCAAGCTTGCATTTGCAGAATCATAATCATTTTTTGCTATTTCAAATGTAAAAAGGATACGATCCCGACCAGTTTGTTTGAAGATTTCTAATTTGTTATTTCTTTCTCGAATAAATAATTGATAAGCGCTTACGCCTATTGTGTTTTGTATTTCGATAATGACATAATCCAATTTATTTATCAAAGAGATTTCAAAAACTCTTTCATAGCTATTTTGGTAATTTAAAAAAACGTCGGATTGCAAAATTATTTTATGAGAAAAAATATCAAAAGTATCCAAAACATAAGTATTTTCGGAATCATCATCTTCTATAATGGGTGACATTGTTTTAGCCGTTTCATGTATATTCTTTTTTTCATTAAAGAAACTAACTTCCACATTTTCTTGATTTAATTGTTTATTACTACAACTACATAGCAATACTATAATAAAAAAGTAACTTATTTTATTTTTCATCACGTTATCTATCTTATCGATTAGAACATTGTTTATCATATTTTATAAATTCTTCGATCCATTTGGTATTTTTTTCTTTATTCAATATTATTAAGTCCACCATTAATTTGTTTAGTAACAGATTCAACATCTAAATCTGTTAAACCTTTATCCATCACCTTTAATGTTTGTTTTATATAAATTGTAGAATACTTATCCTGCTGAGTTAAACGAATGAAATAAATCCTCGGAAAAATCTACTCATCTTTATAATTAGTAGGAGTTTTGTTTGATCTTCATAGGTACTTCTAAATTGGTTTTTTCCAAATAGAGTTGAGCAAGAAAGTGTATTTTTCTTTTTACATCTTTTAATATCAAATTTATCAATCAATAAAGATTAGTTTTAAATGATTATTTTTTTTAATTTACTCATTTATATCGGTTTGCTTACCACCGTTCTTACTAAAAAGGTGATAAGTAAAATCACCGGTTGTTTCATACACTCTCGTTACTTCAATTCATCAATTTCTTTATCCACAAATTTGCGTTCGACAAGCTCACCGTTTTTATAGGTTTCTGTGTACAAAAGTTTGCCTTTTTTGCGTACATAGATATTAGAGATTTCTCGAAAGTTAGAAATAGATAAATGATTATTATATGCGGTTTGTATTTTATCTCTTTTTTGTTATTTAGTTAAACTAATACAATCCGCATAATCACTCATTTTTAATCAGGAACAAAATTATTGATATTATAAAAGACGATATGATAGCCATTACCTATGTTTAACGTTATTTTTTTATAGGTAAATTCAACAAACAGGCTTTGTAATGAGTGAAAATCACGCTCTTTTTTAGATAAGAATTGTGTTGCATATTCAATATACTCAGGGCAACAATCCTTATATTTTTCTGGGTTATCGATTATTTCATTCTGATAGAACTGTTTTTGAACCAAATAAGACTCTTTTCGGATCTCATCAAAATATTTTTCTTGGCAAATGGCTTCTAGCTGTGATGTGGTTTTAATCGCAGTTAATAAAATAAATTTCCCTTTATTGTTATGCAACTGTATATCTTCTTTAAAAGAAAATGGTAAAAATTCAACAGTTCGTATACCATCAATTAAGTCTTGAGAAACCCCATATTCTATTTCACCAGTTAATAGAAAATCTTGATCCTTATTATCTATAAATTCAATTTGCAGATCATCTATACCCAGATACAGCTTTTTAATGATAAAAAGCGTCTTCCCTTTTTGTACCAGTGAAAAATCTTCTTGGTTTAATCCTTTTAATGTTAATTTTTTATTGCCTAACTGAATTAAAACAGGATCATGGTCTAACGCAATGACTTTGCTATAGTTTATGTTTGTTTTTTCCTCTTTATCCGCATAACCACAAGAAGTCAAAAAGCTAATGAGTAAAAGTATAGCTATCGTTTTCATTATTTTCCTAATTGAATAGTAGTATGTATAAAATCTATATTAAATCCTCAATGTTCATGATCATAATGATTTTGAACACCTGAGCTTACACCAGCAAACTCTGCCAAACTTGTCGCATAGTTAGATCTGAATCCATATTCAAAAGTAATTTGGTAAATAGTCGCATTTTTATTTCAATCAAAATTTTCTATTTTTCAATTATTTATTATTTCGGTATGGTTAAAAGCTCTTTTAACTCAGTCTCATATAAATCATCAAAATTGTAAATTTTCTTTGAAACAACTTTTCCATTCTTATATTGAGTTACGATTTTATAGTCTTTGCCGAATTCATCGGGATGATAATAGGTGGTTTCGATTAAATCGCCTTTTTCATCGTATGTTTTCCATAATCCTACAGGTATTGTGGTAGCATTATACATATCCATAAACCCTTCACCTAGCTTAACGCCATTTTCAAAGTACATAGTAGTGAGTTTGGGTAATTCTAAAGAGTCAGTAACTATTGTTTCTATAAGATTTATTTGTCCATTAGGATAATAAATAACATATAATACATCTCCTTTTTTAACTTCATCTCTTACATAGCGGATGAATTTTAGTTTTCCATTTGGGTAAAATCCTTGAGAAGAAATGCCGTCTCGTTGATATGATGACATATAATACACAGATTCTAATTGACCGCCTTTAGTATAGTAAGTTTTTATATAATCCGCTGCTTTATTGCCATTGATATAATATTCATATCGTAGAAAACCCTCCGGAGTATTGGATTCTTTAATTCGTACTGAATGTGACGGGGTAACTTCGGAAATCTTTTTTTCTTCAATGCGTTGAACACATGCCAAAATGCCAACAAAAAAAATAGACACTATTAGTAATTTTTTCATTTTATTCTTAAAAATTTTTATTAATGTTGATTTCCAACCCTTGAGCAAGTTGCTATGTTACTAAGTCCATATTGCCGTAAATACTTTTTGCATCTTTAGGGTGGAATATAATCAAGCTTGATTAAAACTTTATATTTCGTTTGATTTTTTCCCCAAAGAACTCCTACATTATTTCTAGCATCAGGGTGTTTCTTTCCTATATTGACAACAGTATAACAACTAAAAATATTAAGTTGTTATGTTTATTTTTTTATTTATTGTTAACTTACCACCGTTAATATTTATGAGGGTGATAAGCATAATAATCGTTTGTTTACTACACAATCTTTAATTCAATTCATCGATTTCTTTATCCACAAATTTGCGTTCGACAAGCTCACCGTCTTTATAGGTTTCTGTGTACAAAAGTTTGCCTTTTTTAGCAGAAGATAGATCAGCAGATCCATCTGGCTTCTCTTGGTAATCTAATTTATAAAATTTCCAAATTCCAATCGGTAACCCTTTATGGTAATTTGCTTCAAGATAAGTATAACGGAGAGGATAAATATAATAACCGTTCGGTTTCTTCAACACCATAAAAACGGTAGGATCATCCTGACAAATAAGAATTTTGGTAAAAATTTAATTACTAGTAATATTATGATTACAATCTTTAATAATTTCATAGTGTCATCCATTTATAATCTTCTTGGATAGATTGAATTTTGCCTTCAACTGTCACCGGACTGTATCTTTATAGCGGAATAGGGTAACAAACCTTTCTTTGTTTAATCACTATTCTTTATATTGAAAAATTTTTGTACAACAATTTAGAAACATCTTGAGTCATTACAGGATAATTTGAATTTAATCATGTTTATGTTCCTTTAATATCTGAATTAAGTTCAATATATCTACGATTATTGGGTGTAAAATTCAAAATTTTATTTTCCATTAGACTTTTTACTTGTGGAATGGATTTTGCTACGGCAGTATTCGATGAAGGGTACTAATTATTTGTATACAGGTTATCAAGTAATGTGGTCGTGTAGAATGATTAAATAATTAAGATCATAAACGTTATTTGTCACCAATTATTGTAATAAATCGTTTACAAGTTAATGATGAATTGGTACGATGCGTGCAATTTAAAATTAATTTGTTATTTGTAATTTATGTTTTATCTTATTTTTGTCACGATTGTTTGGTCATTTTCATTCAGTCTTATTGCTGTTTATCTCAGTGGACAAGTTGACTCTTGGTTTGCTGTTGTGATGCGTGTTTTGTTAGCTTTTATTACTTTTATTCCTTTTTTTCGATTTCGTGGTATCCGCTTTAAACAGATGATTCTGTTAATGGGCGTTGGAGCCTGTCAATTGGGGATTATGTACTTTTTTTATTATAATTCCTTTCAGTATATTTCAGTACCTGAAGTCCTTCTTTTTACCATATCAACGCCTATTTATGTCACGATTATTTATGACATATTGCAAGGTCATCGTCTTCGATATAGTTATCTGTTAACGGCTATTATTGCCGTTATTGGTGCAGCTATTATTCGCTATGATCATATCAGTCGTGATTTTATTATTGGATTTTTATTAATTCAGGGCGCAAATGTTGTGTTTGCTTTAGGGCAGGTTGGGTATAAACGAATTATGGAACTTTATCCATTGCCCCAACATCAAGCTTTTGCATGGGTCTATTTAGGGGCTGTGCTTGTTGCTAGTCTTGGCTGGTTATTGTTTGGTGATTATTCAAAATTACCTACAACCAACTTACAGTGGGGTATCATTATTTGGCTTGGTGTGATTGCCTCTGGTTTGTGTTATTTTTTATGGAACTATGGCGCAACTAAAGTGGACTCAGGGACATTAGCGATTATGAATAACGTGGTTATTCCAACAGGCATCTTGGTTAATGTCGTAGTTTGGCATCAATCCATTGACTGGATTCGATTTTCAATTGGAAGTGCGGTAATTGTGTTTGCTTTAATACTTCATCACAAAGTAAAACGCCACTCCCCAAAATAAATTAAATAACATTATGTTAAGCCAAATTGTAACATAATGGATAATATCAACGGTGTTGTTATGGATGATAATGCTGTTGATATGAGTAAACTTGATGCAATAGGGCCTTGTAATACCTCAAATTGTCTTGCCATCATATAACAGTTAATCGCAATCGATACTGAGCTTAATAATACAATAACTTGTAATTCCAATACGGGTAATCCTAACAGTTTTCCTGTCACAAATGTAACAATAGGTAGTATTGCCATTTTTATCATACAGATTGTTGCGGTAATGTGTAATTTGTTCCTGATTTGATATTCGGCCAGCCCCATGCCTAATACAATAAGTGATAAAGGTGCTGTCATGTCACTGACCATTTTTGTGGATTGTTGAATGAATTTAGGTAATGCGATACCCGTATAATTAACCGCAATACCGGCAAAAATGCCTAGAATTATAGGGTTTTTGGTGACATTTTTGAATGCTTTAATAAATCCTTTGCTGGAAAGTTTTCCCATTTGTACAAATTCGATCGATACGGTTGCTAGCGTCCATAAAATAAGTGCATTAAAGATGACAATAATCGCAACAATTGGAATTGCACTGTCACCTAGTAGCATTTTTATGATTGGGATACCAACAAACACTGTATTGGTATAGATTCCCCCCATAGCAAACATCGTACTTTCAGAACCATTTAGGTGAAAACATTTATAGGCGATTAAGCAACCTAAAGCAAAAACAATAAATGAGCTACCGAAGAAAACGAATAATAGTTTCATATCGATTTCAGAATGCTCGGAAAAATGGCTCATAATTTGAAAGAGCATAATCGGAAAAGCGATATAAAAGGTGAATTTGGTTAAACTGTCGGTCACCGTTTTTTGCCAGCGACCTAATTTAACCGCTATATAGCCTAATAAAATAAGAATAAATAGCGGTAATGTTGCGACAAATTGTTGTCCTAACGTCGAAAAAAAAGCCATATGATAATTACTATTTATTGATGTTTACGAATAAAATACCATTCTAACTGCGTCGATCGTTTTGGATCAAATTGATAGCCTTCAAGGTTAAAGCTTTTTATATCATCAGGTTGATTGAGGTTATTTTTGATAATGTAACGACTCATTAATCCTCGTGCTTTTTTGGCATAAAAACTAATTACCTTGAATTCACCTTTACTTTCATCTAAAAAAATAGGTTGGATAATCGTCGCTTTTAATTGTTTTGGTTTAATGGCTTTAAAATACTCATTCGAGGCTAAATTGATTAACGTTGGATTTGCAGTTTTATGAAACTCATTATTTAACTGGTCGGTTAATTTATCTCCCCAAAATTGATATAAATTATTGTTATGACCGTTTTTTAGGCGTATCCCCATTTCTAAACGATAGGGTTGAATAAGGTCAAGGGGGTTGAGTAGACCATAAAGTCCGGATAAGATCCGTAAATGAGATTGAGCAAATTTTAAATCTGCTTCTGAAAAATCGTCGACATGAAGCCCTTCATACACATCACCTTTAAAAGCAAGAATTGCTTGTCTGGCATTTTCAAGATTAAATTCTTTATACCAATGTTGAAATCGTTCATAATTTACTTCAGCCAATTTTGGACTAATTGACATCAATTTAGCTAAATCGTCGGCGGATAATTTTTTACACTCTTTAATAAGTATCTCAGAATCTTTAATAAATTTAGGTAGTGTGTGTGTGTTCGTGATAAGCGGACTTTGAAAATCGAGGGTCTTGGCAGGAGAAATTATCGTTAGCATAAAGTGATACACCTATTGTAATTTATGTAAATTGAGGGTATTTTACACCTAATCTTGCAAAAAAGGGGTATAAAAATGAATCAAACCAAAAAAGAAATACATGACCTTCGTTCTTGGGCAAAAATTCGTGAAACATCTCTAGAAATTGCAGAAGCCATTTTTGAGTTAGCACATAATGATGAAAAGCTTGCTGAACAAATTTGGTCAGAAGGTAGTGATGAAGTATTGCCACTTGCCTTTTCTAAAACAAAAGCAGATAGACTGTTTTGGGGTGAACAAACAATCGAGCGTAAAAATATCTAAGTTTTATGAAATTGACTTTTTTAGGCACCAGTGCTGGTTGCCCAACAGCTGAGCGTAATGTGAGTAGTATTGTGCTCGATCTTTTGCAAGAACGAGGCAAATTGTGGTTGTTTGATTGTGGTGAATCCACTCAAATGCAAATGCAAAAAGTTAAATTTAGTCTTGCAAAACTTGAAATGATTTTTTTAACACATTTACATGGTGATCATCTGTTTGGGCTTCCAGGGGTATTAACCACGCGTTCTTTAATGCAAAATCAATCCGCTTTAACCTTAATTGCACCTAAAGGAGTGAAGCAATTTATTGAAACGGTTATCGCAATTAGTCACTCTTGGTTAAGTTATCCACTTAATATCATTGAGCTTGAAGAAGACTGTACGGTTTTCGAAGATGAAAAGTTCAAAGTCGAAGCAACATTGTTGCAGCATCGCGTTCCTTGCTTTGGCTATCGTATTATTGAAAAGGATTTACCAGCTAGTTTAGATATCGATAAATTAAAACAAGATAATATCGAAATTGGCGCACACTATGCACTTTTGAAAGCCGGTAAAACTGTTACCTTAGAAGACGGCCGTGTTATTCATGGTAATGATTATTTAGGATCGGTAAGGCAAGGTCGAAAATTGGCAATTTTTGGTGACACTGTCCCATGTCAAGCCTCAATTGTGCTAGCCAAAGATGTTGATTTAATGGTGCATGAGGCGACTCAAGAGCATGCTTTGGAAGAAAAAGCCTTAGAACGAGGGCATTCTACCACTGTTCATGCTGCAACGATTGCTAAATATGCCAATGCCAAGCAACTTATCATGACCCATATCAGCCCAAGATATAGCCTTAAAGATAATGATAAATTACTTAATGAGGCAAGAAGCATATTTGCTAATACGGAAATTGCGAGTGATTTTTCAACGTTTAATATCTAATCCTTTTCGCCGACTGTTTCGGCGAAAAGGATATTTTTTATAAACAAAAATCTTTAATCAAATTTTCGATAGCTATTTTAGTCGGTTTTAAAAAATCCATTGAAATAAACTCATCAGGTTGATGTGCTTGTTCAATAGAACCAGGACCTAATACAATGGTTGGTGAAATTTGGTTTAAATAAGGCGCTTCAGTACTGTAGTTTACGGTTTGCGCAGTTTGACCAACTAATTTTTCAACTTGCTGTAAAGCAGGATGATCTTTTTTACATTCATAACCCGGAATTGGGGATACTTCATATTCCACCGAAATACGGTTAGGGTATTTGTCCATGACCGGTTGTAAAGCCTGACAGAGATCATGATAAAGCGAATTAACATCGTTGTTTGGCAATACACGAATATCAATAATTAGTTCGCAACAACCACAAATACGGTTTGCTGCATCGCCCCCATGAATGACCCCGAGATTAAGCGTCGGATAGGGAACAGTAAAACCGTCATTATGATACCGTTCTTTAAACTGTTGTTTCAGTTTTAACAATTGTGCGATAGCTAAATTCATGACTTCAATCGCATTTATTCCTTTGTCTGGATCACTTGAATGACCAGACTTACCAATGACTTTGATTGAGTTGGAAATAAAGCCTTTGTGCGCACGTATCGGTATTAATGATGTTGGTTCACCAATGATTGTACAATCGGGTTGTAAGTGAGTAGTTTTAGCAAAAAATGATGCTCCAGCCATGGTGGTTTCTTCATCAGCGGTAGCAAGAACATAAATAGGTTTAGTTAGTTTGGTTAGATCAATATCACGTAAGGCATCAAGTATAAAAGCAAAAAAACCTTTCATGTCTGCTGTGCCTAATCCATATAACTTGTTGTTTTCTTGCGTTAATTTGAAAGGATCTTTAGTCCATTGTCCTTCATCAAAAGGCACTGTGTCAGTATGGCCACTAAGCAGTAATCCACCTTGTGTCTGGTTTTCATTATTTGAATAAGTCGCTAATAAATTAAATTTACCGCGAGTATTCGGTACGGGCTGTATTTCAATTTTGAAACCTAACTCTTCAAACCAGTTTGCTAATTTGTCTATTAAAGGTTTGTTTGAAAAATCGAGTTTTTCATTGGTTACATTGCTGATTGTTGGGGTTGATATCAGTTCACTATAAAGCGTTAAAAAAGAGGGCAGTGCCATACAAAATCACCTTAAATTGCTAATTAAATTAAATCCATTAATAAGATGATAAGCATATCACTTACTGTAAGATTTGCCTATGACTAACGCTTATGTTTCACGCCGTTTTTAATCTGTATTGCTAATTTATTAATAATCCTTATGACTAGAAAACATTCATTTGGTGTGATCAATTGATAAAGATTCACTGATTTTCAATTTTTTAACATTTCTTGCGTTTATTTTGTATGCTGATTTTATTTGTAAAAAACATTTGTTATTATTTGATCATTACTAAATAGCATATAACGATTCAATATTTCGTTAAGCTTGATTATAAATTAATTATCTTGAACAAGGCATGAGTTATGAAACAAATAAGCAAAAAATGGATTATTATCACCGTCGTTATACTTGCTATTATTTTTATTGCATGGCAGCAACTAAAAACGGATGGATATGGTGCGGATTTTTCTAGTGGAAATGGGCGTATTGAGGCAACCGAAATCAATATTTCTGCAAAATTAGCAGGTCGAATTGAAAAAATTAACGTGAATGAAGGGGATTTTGTTAAGGCAGGGCAACCACTCGTTGTAATGCAAACGGATACGTTGCAAGCCAAATTGAACGAAGCTCAAGCCCAATACCTTCAAGCCATCAGTAATGAGGCAAGTGCTAAAGCACAAGTTTCTTTAAAAATGAGTGATAAAATTGCGGCTTTAGCCGGTGTTACTCAGCGTGAAAGTGACTTAGATATCGCTTCAAAACATCTTCAACGTACTACGACCCTTTATCAAAAAGGGGCTTTATCCATTCAACAATTTGATGATGATACCGCTAAATTCAATAGCGCTAAAGCGGCATTAGATTCTGCTCAATCACAAGTGACAGCAGCGGATGCCGCAATAGAAGTTGCACAAGCTGGCGTGGAAAGTGCTAAATCAGCTATTAATGTTGCTGATGCCAATATCAGACAAATCCAAGCCGATATTGATGACAGTACACTCGTTGCACCTGTCGATGGTCGTATCCAATATCGTATTGCTCAATTAGGTGAAGTGATGCCTTCTGGTGGTAAAGTGCTAAATCTGGTTAATTTGTATGACGTTTATTTAACCTTCTTTTTACCCGAAACTGTAGCGGGCAAAGTAGCCATTGGTGACGAGGTTAGATTGATTTTAGATGCCTTACCTGACAAAGCCATTTCAGCTAAAATTTCGTTTGTTTCGAGTGTTGCACAGTTCACCCCTAAAACGGTTGAAACGAAAGATGAACGCCAAAAATTGATGTTTAGAGTGAAAGCACAACTCGATCCTGAATTATTAAAATGTTTTATCAATCAAGTAAAAACGGGTTTACCAGGTGTAGCATGGGTGAGATTAAACCCGAATACTTCTTGGCCAGCTGATTTATCTGATGTAGCCAAATGTCCAACTAAATAATTGGAGATAGCATATGTCAGAATCAGACAATAAGGATTTAGCTTTATTAGCAGAAGCTAAATCTATTGATGATGCAGTGGTTAAAATTAGCGATGTTTCACTGCATTATAAAAAAAATTGTGCGCTGGATAACATTAGTTTAACTATTCCACCAAGGTGCATGGTGGGATTAATTGGACCCGATGGAGTTGGTAAATCAAGTTTGCTGTCTTTGATTGCGGGTGCACATGTTATTCAAGACGGTTTAGTTTATGTTTTAGATGGCGATATGCGAGATAAGTCACATCGTAAAGCGGTGTGTACTCGTATTGCTTACATGCCACAAGGATTAGGTAAAAATCTTTATCCAACATTATCTGTCGAGGAAAATCTTCAATTTTTTGCTCGTTTATTTGGTAATGATGCCGCAGAGCGTCGACGTCGCATTGACGAATTAACAAAAAGTACTGGGCTGTATCCCTTTTTATCAAGACCAGCAGGGCGACTATCTGGCGGTATGAAACAAAAAGTCAGTTTATGTTCTGCTTTGATTCATGATCCTGATTTACTGATTCTTGATGAACCTACCACGGGGGTCGATCCCCTTTCCCGAGCGCAATTTTGGCAATTAATTAATAAAATTCGGCAGCAAAGACCACAAATGAGTGTTATTGTGGCAACAGCTTATATGGATGAAGCACAAAACTTTGATTGGCTTGTTGCAATGTATGGCGGTAAAATTTTAGAAACCGGCACACCTAAATCATTATTAAGCCAAACAGGAAAAGATAATTTAGACGATGCCTTTATTCAGTTGATGCCAGAAAGTGCCAAACAAGGCTATCAAGCCGTTGAAATTCCACCTTTGGATGTGAATAACAATCTACAAACAGCGATAGAAGCGAAAGGGCTAACTAAGCAATTTGGTGATTTTATTGCAGTCGATCATGTTAATTTTTCGATTAAACAAGGCGAGATTTTTGGCTTTTTAGGGTCAAACGGTTGTGGTAAATCAACAACCATGAAGATGTTAACTGGCTTATTACCTATTTCGTCCGGTGAAGCTTGGTTATTTGGAAAACCTGTTGATGCCAATGATATTAATACCAGACGGCATTTAGGTTATATGTCTCAAGCTTTTTCTTTGTATAGTGAATTGACTGTTGAGCAAAACTTAGTGCTACATGCACGTTTATTTGGCATTGAAGAAAGTAAAATACCTGAACGTGTTTCTGAACTTCTTAAACGGTTTGGATTAGAACAAGATGCTCAAAATCTACCTGATAGCTTACCTTTAGGGGTTAAACAGCGTTTATCTTTATCGGTCGCCGTTGTGCACAACCCAGAAATATTAATTTTAGATGAACCGACATCGGGCGTCGATCCGATTGCTCGAGATGACTTTTGGCGTTTGATCATCGAATTATCCCGTAAAGATAAAGTAACGGTTTTTATTACTACCCATTTTATGAATGAAGCCGCAAGATGTGACAGGATTTCTTTAATGCATGCGGGGAAAGTGTTGGCAAGTGATACTCCCGATAATATTATTGCATCGAAAAACGCGTCGACTTTAGAAGATGCCTTCATCCGCTATCTAGTTGATGCAGGTGCTGACGATAGCGATGCACAACAAAAATCGACCGAAGCTTCAGTTACCGCCGACAAATCCCAAACAGTCATCCCACCAGCGAATCATCTTCAAGGATTTAGTTTAACACGGATGATTGGTTGTTTATGGCGTGAAACACTTGAACTGTCGCGAGATCCTTTACGAGCGATGTTGGCATTAATGGGGTCAGCAATCTTAATGCTCGTTATGGGTTATGGGATTACGCTAGATGTCGAAAATTTACGTTTTGCCGTGCTAGATCGTGACCAAAGTGAAATCAGTCAAAACTATACGCTTAATTTGTCTGGTTCCAAACGTTACTTTGTTGAAAGGCCACCTATAACGGATTATGCCGATATGGATGCCCGTTTACGAAGTAATGATATTGCGTTAGCGATTGAAATTCCACCTAATTTTGGACGAGATATTCAACGTGGTGATTCAGTTGATATTGGTGTTTGGATAGATGGTGCCATGCCACTACGAGCAGAAACCATTAAAGGCTATGTACAAGGTATGCATCTTGCTTGGCTAAGTCAAAAAGTGAAAGAAATGTCGGGAAAAGATTCAACCAGTTTGGCGAATATTGAGACGCGGTATCGATATAATCCTGATGTAAAAAGCTTACCGTCAATGGTGCCTGCGGTTATTCCTATTTTATTATTGATGATTCCTTCCATGCTGGCAGCTTTATCGGTTGTCCGTGAAAAAGAGATGGGATCGATTATTAATTTATATGTTACCCCTGTGACTCGTGCCGAATTTTTATTAGGGAAGCAGGTACCGTATATTATTATTTCTATGTTTAGTTTTTTGCTGTTGCTGTTTATGGCGATTACTATTTTTGGCGTGCCAATCAAAGGCAGTTTATTTACCTTGTGTCTGGCTGCTTTAGCTTATTGTATTATTTCAACGGGTCTTGGGCTGTTGGCGTCAACAATTACACGTAGTCAGATTGCAGTGATATTTTTAACCTGTGTTGGCACTATGTTACCTGCTATTCAGTTTTCGGGTTTACTCAATCCTGTGGCTTCATTGGAGGGGAGTGGGCGTTATATCGGTGAAGTTTATCCAACAACACATATGCTAATCATTGCACGAGGTGTATTTAATAAAGCACTGGGTTTTAATGATTTACACAATTCTTTATTCGCATTATTAGTCACTATTCCTGTTGTGCTGTGCGCCAGTATTTTTCTTCTTAAAAAACAGGAAGGGTAGTTATGAAGCAAAGCTTAATTAATATTTATCGATTAGGTATTAAGGAATTATGGGGACTATTACGCGATCCTATCATGCTTCTGTTAATAGGTTACTGTTTTACGTTTGATATTTATATTGCCGCTACAGCAACATCTGACTCGCTTCATCATGCCTCAATAGCGGTGGTTGATGAAGATGATTCACCGTTATCAAGACAAATTGTTGCGGCTTTTTATCCACCGATGTTTAATCAACCTGTAAAATTATACTCAATGGATGAGGTGGATCGAGGCATGGATACCGATAGCTATACCTTTGCTTTAAATATTCCGCCTAATTTTCAGCGTGATGTGTTGAACAATCAAAGTCCTGAAATTCAATTAAATATCGATGCGACTCGAATGGGGCAAGCTTTTGTAGGGAATGGTTATATCACACAAATCATCACGGGTGAAGTGACAGAGTATGTTAATCGTTATAGCAAAGCAACGGATTTACCTGTCAATATTCAAGTTCATACCTCATTTAATCCGAATTTAACTCGCTCTTGGTTTGGCTCGGTAATGGAAATCATTAATATTGTAACGACGTTATCCATTATTTTAACCGGAGCTGCATTAATGCGAGAACGTGAACATGGCACTATTGATCATCTGCTTTCCATGCCTGTCACACCGTTTCAAATAATGATATCTAAGGTATGGTCAATGGGATTAGTGGTGTTAATCTCAACTTGGGTGGCATTACTATTGGTGGTAAAAAGCTGGCTTAATGTTCCAATTAATGGCTCAATTACGTTGTTTTTGATTGGAGCCGCTTTACACTTGTTTGTGACAACGTCACTTGGGATTTTTATGGCTACGATTGCCAAATCAACCGCACAATTTGCTATGTTGTTGATTTTGATTTTATTACCGTTACAAATGTTGTCCGGTGGTAGTACACCAAGGGAAAGTATGCCTGAAGTAGTACAAAATATTATGATGATTGCCCCAACAACGCATTTTGTCGAATTAGGGCAAGCCATACTATATCGTGGTGCAGGGTTGAGTGTTGTGTGGACATCCTATGTATGGTTAATTGGAATTGGATCAATCTTTTTCTTTATAGCATTAAGACGTTTCCGTAGCTCAATTGTTAATATGGGATCGTAAGTCACTTGCTATATGCTGATAAACCATAACCAATCGATTGATTTTTAATGAGTTGGTTATGGTTTATTATTTTTTCAATTTAATTGCCTTCATCTTCTATAATGGTCATTATCATCTTGAATCAATCATATTTACTTAAACCGATCAGTGAATAAAATTGCAATCTTCGTTTATTGAGCTAACTTAATGTTTGTCATTAATATTGGGTTATTACGCCAAATATTTTCATAATTTTATAAATATGAATGATTTTGTCACTAAAATGAATGTAAATGTCATTTCTTTTATATCAGTTATTGTTAAAATTTACCGCAAATTTAGCCAGCTACAAGTGTTAAATCCTAATAAACATAATGGGTTAAGATTAACAGTTGTGGCATTGTTATTTTCTTGAGTAGTAAATAAATTAATGCTTGTGTTTGTCATTTAAGACTGTTGTATGAAAATTTAATGGTTTTCATATGATGAAATTCAGCGCTATTTCGTTAATTTAATTTTAGTGGTCTTGTTGTCGCTAAAAGTTTTCACAAATTTTCAGCAAACGTCACGAAATAAGTAAAGGCTGTATTATTTTTGTTTTGAATTAAGGCTGATTCAACCTTAATTCCTGTATGTCTATCTATCAAGATAGATATTAAAATCTTTAAAGTTCCACCATTTATTCAATTACTAGAACTAGCATGTTTACCAGCGAAAGTAATATTCATTCTTAACGTGGTTTCCATTTAATGGAATAAATGATGAAATGTTTATTAGTTTCGTTTGGTGTTTTTTAATTCTCTTGGCGTTAATCCAAAATTAGCTTTAAATCTTTGTGAAAACCGAGTGGACGAAGAATATCCTATCATTTCAGCGATATATTCTGTTGAAAAATTAGAGGTTTGTAATAAATGAAGCGCTTGTCCCATCACGAGTTTTTCCTTAATTTTTTGTATATTTTCCCCTTCAAGTTTCAATTTTCGATACAACGTTGCTTTACTCATACAGATTTCTTTGCAAATTTCATCAATGGTTATTTTTTTATTGTCTTTTTTATTAAATATTTCAATTACTTTTTGCGTGGTTTCTTTTCGATTGGGTAAACATGCCAAATTTTCATAACCGGAATGGACTAACAGTTTAATAATTTCTTTTCTACGATTTGTAATGATGTCATCAGATGCCCATTCTAAGCATTCTATCATTTGTGAAACACATTTATAAAAGGCAGAATTTGCTTTCCCTGCGGTATATTCATTGGTTTTCTTTGTATTGATGTTGATTGATGTATCATTAAAATCAGAAAATTCAAAATTAATAAGTAATGCAAAATAATTCGTATTTGCGGGTATATTTCTCATGTTCATTGATTGAACATCGGTGAAAAAAATAAAATCTCCTGTATTGCAGGCTAGTTTTTTTTCATTACCAATCACTTTGCAACCACTTAATATAATTATCAGTAAAGGCTTTAAAATCGGTATATTTGATAAATTTTGTTGCTTTTTAGAGGTGTAAATTGAGATATAATTGCTGTTACTATTTGCTTCACTTAACTGTTTAAGTTTTTCAATTTCTACTGCGGTATTATTCATCCTAATTGCCCCATTACTTTCGTGTATTTTTTATCGTGATGATGAAAAACATGTTGACGTTGTTCAGTATATCGTTCTGTTATAAAATTTATGCTTCATACACTGAATCTATTAACGTATAAGCAAACAATAAATAAGGTCACAAAAATTTTTTACACATTTAGTACTCCAGTTGGTTATGGAAAAATGTAAGCCAATGTCCAAAAAGTTGTGGCCTTTAATGGAAATTTACTTATAAAGCTTTGTTACTAAAAAATAATTCACAACTTTTTATAAGCAATGCCATAACCTATCAAACATAATCTATGTGAAAATGTATATTTATTTAACGTATTTTAATTACTCAAAATAAAGCTATTTATTTCGTTTAAAACTGTTTTTTCGAGCTTTGTTATTTCTGGATAAGCATTTTGAAGACATACTTTAGCACTGTATATTCTTCTTTTTTGACTTATTTTTGAACTGTTAGTATGCATTTAATTAACGCTAACAACTCGATAAAGTTAACATATTTTAATCAAAACGTTAACTTTTTGTAAAATAAATTTTATGAGTAAAAAATCAAATTTGCATGTTATGACTATTTTTATATGCCCAATCGTTATTTATCTTAACGTTTATTATGATAAAAAAACGTAATTTAGATTTTTCTGTTGGAAATGCAAAACTTTACAACATTATTCTTCGTTATAATGATTGGTTATTTTTGTTGCTAATTATCATTTAACTAATGGTAATTCATCCCAACGTGTTGTGTAACGTTGGCTAAGCCGTTCTCGTTTGATCTGCCAAGGTGCGGTTTTTCTACTTCCGCCTAATTGAATGGTATTTTTACCCATTTTTTGATTAATGGTATCGATTGTTTTCATTAAGTTATCATTTTTTTGCTGTAAGACTGGCAGACTATTTAAAGCAAATAAGTCAGATTGGCAAAAGCTATCTTTAGCTTTTAAATCGAGTAACATAACACCTGACTTCATAAATAAAAATCCTTTTTTATAAATTGCTGTTAGCCCCTGTTGTGCTGCATGAATAATTACTCTTGAATCATCAGTAGGTGATAGTAGCGGTACGACAATCGAGGGATTGTATTGAATTAAGTCTTGACGAAACCGATTTGTTTTCAAAAAAACAAGTACAGCATTAGCAATCGATTTTTGTTGTCTTAGTTTTTCAGCTCCTCGACTGGCATGAATACGAATGGCCTCTTGCAAATCAAATAATTCACCTGTTAACTGCCCAAAACTACGTGATGTCATAATGTTTTTCTTAGGGGTAGCAATGTCATCTAATTCAATAGCGTTAATACCTTGCAACTCTAATATGGTACGTTCAAGCACGACGGAAAATTGTTGTCTAATTTGTTTTAAATCTGCCTGACGCAGATCCCACGCAGTATGAATGCCTAATGTTTGCAATCTTTTGGCTATGCGTCTGCCAACGCCCCAAATTTCATCAACAGGAAATGATTTTAAAATCTGATCAAGTAAGGCTGAATCGTTAGGAAGGCAATAGACCCCTTGATAAATAGGCTGCTTTTTTGCAATGTGGTTTGCCAACTTTGCTAACGTGTGGGTTGATGCAATGCCAATACTTACCGGAATTCCCGTATCACGTTTTACTATTGCCCTTAAATGTTGACAATGGGTTGTAACATCGCTAAATCCCGCCAGTTTAATAAAAGCTTCGTCAATAGAGTAGGGTTCAATATCGGCAGTATAATGGCTGACAGTATCAAAAACACGTTGGCTCATATCGCCATAAAGTTCATAGTTAGAACTTAATAATGTAATTTGTTTTCGAATGTTAGCCTCAATTTGGTAGGCAGGCATACCCATTGGTACTAAAGGTTTAAGTTCATTGGAGCGTGCGATGACACATCCATCATTATTGGATAAAATGCCAATTGGTTTTCCTTCTAATTTAGGGTTAAAAACACGCTCACACGAAGCATAAAAGTTATTACAATCAATCAGCCCAATCATGCATGACCACGTTTTCGTAAAGAATGAATAGTGTGTATAACAACGCCCCATATATGGACTTCTTTACCCGCTAATGAAATAGGGGGATAAAGTTCATTGCCTGATAATAGATAATGTTGTCCATCAATAAGTCCCAGGCACTTACATGTTAGTTCACCGTCAACAGCTGCAACGACAATATCTTCTATTTGGGGTGCTAATGAACGATCTACTACTAAAAGATCACCACTAAAAATGCCATAGTTAATCATCGATTCCCCCTGTGCTTTAATATAATACGTTGCGCTAGGGTGTTTAACTAAGTGATCGGTTAAGTCCAGTTTGGCTTCTAAATAATCATCAGCAGGCGATGGAAAGCCAGCCCTGACAGGGGTATCAACCAAAGGTAAGTAATTTTTGATAGTGCTATCAACGGTTCCTAGCACAATACAGGATTTACTCAAGAACGTTTCTCCTAAAAATATACAGGTAAAATTTATACTATGTAGTAGTGTTCGTGATAAAAAACGAATAGTGTATAAATATACAGTATAAAATTCTTGATTCAATGAAAAACACTGTAAAAAAATAGCAATGTGACAAAAAATGACCATGTGTAATGGATGATAAGTATATTTTAACGAACCAGTAAGTTTGACGATCTGAATCTAGAATAGTTGAAATAATGGCAGGATTGAATTTGTATTGTTGCAAAAAATAGAGAACAAAATCGCAAGCTATCATAATAATTGATTTAAATTACATTACGGCATTTTACAAAACCACTTAAATAGTTTACATTATATTGATTATTTATTAATTAATTTACAACATAATTCACTATACCTTGTATTTTTGTTCACAGCCCTTATATAAGTGACTAAAGGTAAACTTTAAGTGTGACTTATCGAAATAATACAAAAAGTCAATTTGTTAACCTAACTACGCCTGATGCAATTTTGATTGGTTATCGATGATAAAAAGCGCTATTTAGTTTGTTTTAGCTTAATTTTGATTTTTACTCTAATTTAACGCTCGTTTTTTTTATTTTCTCATCTTTTGTTTTTTATAAGAATAAAATACCAATATTGATATATATCAATAATATTTGTTGCGTTTTTTTGTTTTTTTAGACAGTCAGTATTGCCAGCTCGACACAAGGGCGAAAAGAATCAGATATAATATTTTCCAAGTTATGTTATTTGACATTTAAATATAGCAAGGGTTGTCGTATTAAAAATATTTTTCAAAAACACAAAGTGCGTAAAACAACATTTAGTTATATCAAGTTTTTAAAAAACTGAAAAAAGGTTTTGTCGCTAGTTTTATTATAACTGGGTCATGTTCAGTTTTATTACCTACTTATTTTAGCTCGGTCTATAAATATAAATTCTAATCCAAAGTTACCGACCAATTACCGAATATGTATTTTAAGTAATATTATTTTAGGAGTTTTAAAAAAAATGAATCTAATTTGGTCTGCAGTAGGGCAAGTTGTTAGTTCTTGTCTTCCGGTGTTTTTATTAATTTTTCTTGGTTGGTTATGTGTTCATCAGAATATTTTTACCAAAGACTCCAAGAAGCTATTATCCGGTTTAGTGTCAAACTTTGTATTTCCGGCATTACTTTTTGTGCATACATCACATGCTAAGCCGTCTGAAATATTCAACGGTATTTGGATGATTGCATTTTTCTGTACAATGTCATTTTTATGGATAATTTGTTTTTTAACCAATAAATACATTTTACATAAAGATTTAAAATCAACAGCGATGAACGCGATGTTATGTTGTTTCCCGAATATGGGGGGAATGGGCGTACCATTTTTAACATTGATGTTAGGTGCATCGTCAACCATTTCAGTCGCTGTAGCGAATTTTGTGGTGGCGTTATCATTGATACCAATGACGATTTTCTTATTGGAATTGTGTGATACGAAAATATCTGGCGGAAAAGTAACGGGCAACATGGTATTTAGCGCAGTGAAAAACTCGTTAATGAAACCAATGTTTTTAGCGGTCATTCTGGGCTTAATTGTCAGTGTTACAGATGGAACAAAATGGTTACCACATTTTGTCTTTAATACCTTTGATATCATGTCGAATGCTTGTAACTTTATTTCGTTAATTGCCGTTGGGGTAGGTATCTATGGTGTTAAATTGAATTTTTCAAAACCGTTGATTATCAATGTGATTTTAAAAAGCTTCTTTACACCAGTAGTAGCTTTAATTGCGGTAAACCTTTTTGGTATTACGGGTATGGAGGCGGAAGAGTTAGTATTCTTGTTAGCTATGCCAACAGCATCAACAGCCGTTATTTTGGCTTATAATTGGAATGTTGAGCAAGAACAAGCATCAAGTATCTTTTTTGCTTCAACAATTTTATCCATATTTATTTTACCAACGTTGCTTTTAATTATGCATTTTACGGTACCGGGTGTGCAATAAACAATTTGTTTAAGCGAAAAATAGGTATAAAAAACGGGCATTAAGCCCGTTTTTTTGTTTATTACTTGTTGTTTTTTTATCTTGGCGGTGTTTGCTTTAACATAAGATAAAACAGTATTTTGATAGGATTGTTTATTACAATTTAAATAAATATGTCGCTAATGTAAAAAACTATTTTTGTGCAATAAATACCGCTCGCATTGGAGCAGGATAACCCTCAATGGTTTTACTTAGATCATTTGGATCGAGAAAATCAGCAAGTGAATCAGACGTCATCCAATCGGTTTTACGTTGTTCTTCTAAACTAGTTTGTGAAATATCCACCATTCTGACATCTTTAAAACCGCATTTTTGCAGCCAATTTATCATGGTAGGTACCGATGGAATAAAGTAAACATTGCGCATTTGTGCATAACGTTCACCTGGCATAAGCGCTTGATGTAAATCACCTTCAATAACGAGTGTTTCTAATATTAATTGCCCACCATCAACAAGCTGATCTTTTAATTGGTAAAGATGATCAAGAGGCGAACGGCGATGGTATAAAACACCCATCGAAAATACCGTATCAAAAGCATTAAGCTTTGGTAGCTCTTCAATGCCAAGTGGTAATAAATGTGCTCGTTTATCATCACCTAATAATTTTCTGACGGCTTCAAATTGACATAAATAAAGAGCCATAGGATCGATGCCTACTGCAAGTTTAGCCCCAGCGCCAATCATTCGCCATAAGTGATACCCACTATTACAACCAACATCTAAAACAAGTTTACCTTCTAAATTGTCAATATGATGAATAAGACGTTCCCATTTCCAATCAGAACGCCATTCAGTATCGATATCTATACCATAAAAATGAAATGGTCCTTTGCGCCAAGGCATCATGTTTTTTAATAGCTGAGTAATACGTTGCTGTTCCCCAGTTGAAAGAGGTGTTTGCGTTTTTACGCTGACACCATGCAATAAATCTATATGATAGGGCGTTATAACAGGTAAGTGTTTAATACTATTTAGCCATTGAGTAAAACGGCTATCTAAATTTTGTTTTTGCCAATTGGCTAATTGTGCCGGTAAGACTTCAAGCCAGCTACTGAGCCTATTTTTTGCGATAATCTGGTAAAAATCACCAAAATCGATCATTCTTTTGTGTCCTTATTAATTTGATTTTTGACTGATATATGGATTGATAACTATCCTAAATAACGGCTATTTTATAGCAATGATAGAACCAAAATTGAAACATTGGAACCAAGTGTTAATATGTGTAAAACCTGCTTTGGTTAGGCGTTCATTATGGATTTCGACAGTATCAGTCAGCATGACATTTTCTAACATATTACGCTTTTGACTAATTTCTAACTCACTGTAGCCATTCGCACGTTTAAAATCATGATGCATATTGAACAGTAAGTCATCAATAGTTGAATCAGTAAAACTAAATTTTTCAGATAATACCAATATACCATTGGGGTTTAATGCTTGATAAATCTTATTCAAGACTTGTTGTCGGGATTCGGGTGTTAAAAATTGTAATGTAAAATTGAGAACAACCATGGATGCATTTTGCATCTGGATATTACAGATGTCGTCACAGATTACATCAACGGGCGTATTGGCCTTAAAGGCGTCGATATGGCGTTTACAACGTTCAACCATCGGTAACGAATTATCAATAGCCACAATATGGCAATTTTCATGTTTAATATTACGACGAATAGAGAGCGTTGCTGCACCTAATGAACAACCTAAGTCATAAATCATTGAATTCGGTTGGACAAATCGTTCAGCCAACATACCAATCATAGAAATAATATTCGAATAACCCGGCACCGAGCGTTGAACCATATCCGGAAACACCTCAGCAACTTTTTCATCAAAAGTCCAGTCACCTAATTTATCGATAGGGGTTGAAAATAATTGATCTATTTTTGAATTCATAAAAGTTGAAGTTATAGATAACGAATAAAAAATAATTCTGTTATGATACCACTTTTTTAAGTTAATTTGTTTGAAGCATTATGAATTTTGTTATTCTTTTTATAAGTTTGATGAGTATTTTAGTCATTATTTACTTAGGTAAACGGTGGTTATTTTGGCTAGATTTTCATTTAAATGGTTATTTGAAATTGGCTTATTGGTTAGCATTAGCAACCATAGCTACCACATTTATCCTGTCAAAAGTATTGAATGATTTTCCGGCCTTTTTTGGCATATTGTTCAGTTTAACTATCTGTTTTGTTTATGCGACATTGCTTTTTGACTTTATTCACTTAATAAGTAGAAAAAGATTTAAACCCGATTTTTGGGTGAGTTATGTTTATGTCGGTTGCGTAATTGTACTGTTTATATTTGGTCATCAAATGGCGACTAATTCTAAAATAGTAAATTATCAAGTTACGATTAATAAACAGGCTAATGTTGATCATTTACGTATTGTTCAATTAAGTGATATTCATCTTAATGGGTTAACCCAGCGTAAATTTATCAAGCAAATGGTGGACGAAGTTAACAAACTTAATGCCGATCTTATCGTTATCACGGGTGATACGCTAGATAAACAATTAAAATCATTTACAGAAACTGACTTTAATAAACAATTTTCACAATTGAAATCGAAATATGGTACCTATATTATTTTTGGTAATCATGAATATCTAGCCATTAATAAAGAACATCCTCATGGCGAGGATATTGTTGATGCGTTTAAAGCTGCCAATATGCGCGTTTTACGAGATGATATTGTGTACCTTAGTGATTTGAATATCACGTTAATTGGTCGAGAAGATTTTTCATCGAGTAAGTATGATTTAAAACGAGCGGAACTTGCTGATTTAATGATGTTTGCCGATACGTCTACACCCATCATTTTATTAGATCATCAACCCAAAAATCTTGATGAAACAGCTAACGCCGGAGTTGATTTGATGATTTCAGGACACACGCATGGTGGGCAACTTTTTCCAATCAATCTTTTGTTATCTGTTATTTATAAAAATGCTGATGGGATATATCATGATATAGAAAAACAGTTTACCAGTATTGTAAGTAGCGGTTATGGCTTTGGAAGTATCCCTTTACGCTTAATGACACGTTCAGAAATTGTTGTCATTGATGTGACGTTTGATAATAACAAAGAACAATCAAATCATTCTTTAGAATAGGTAATTAATATTGACTTATCAATTTATTATAAATAATGAACAACTCGCTGATTATTGTTCAAAAATCAAAAATAGTGCAGCTATTGCATTGGATACTGAATTTGTTCGAACTCGAACTTTTTATCCTCATTTAGGCTTACTTCAGGTATTTAATGGTGAATTTGCTGCCTTGATCGATCCTATTGCAATCACCGATTGGCAATGTTTAATCGACATTTTTCGAAATGACGCCATTGAAAAATATTTTCATTCTTGCAGTGAAGATATTGAAGTATTTATGCATCATTTTGATTGTGTCCCAACGCCAATCATTGATAGTCAAGTCCTTGCATCTTTTTTAGATAATCCATTAAGTAGTGGCTATGCCAGTTTAGTTAAAAAATATCTCAATATTGATCTTGATAAAAGTGAAACCCGTACAGATTGGTTGAAACGACCATTGACAGAAAAACAGTGTCAATATGCGATTAATGATGTGATATACCTGTTTCCGTTAATGCAAAAACTTAAATCACAATTAATCAGCAATCATTATTTAGTTGCCGCTTATCAAGAGTGTCAAATGGTTATTGGTCGCAAATGTGAGGTGATCAATCCAGATGATGCTTACCTGAGTATTAAAAATAGCTGGCAACTGAAAGGTAAGAGTTTAGGGCAGTTATATAAATTAGCGAGTTGGCGCTATCAATTAGCTAAGCAGCAAGATATTGCTGTAAACTTTGTGGTCAAAAAAGAGGTGTTGTGGAAAATAGCTCGTTATTCACCCTCATCCTTGTCAGAACTCGATAAATTAGGATTGCATGGAAAAGAGATTCGGTTATATGGCCAACAGATTCTGAATATTTTATCGGAACCTATTCCAGACATTCCAGCAATACGTCGTATTAATAGTTATCCTGATTATAAGGTGATTACAGATCAACTAAAAAATGCAGTTGTCAAGATTGCCTCACAAACAGGGCTTAATGCAGATTTGTTACTATCCAGACGATTAATAAACCAATACGTGAAGTGGAAGATTGATAAAATAGGGCAGGATCCAGAAATTTTATCAGGCTGGCGAAAACCTTTATTTGAACCCTATTGCCAATAAATGTTGCTAATGAGCAGATCATATCTGCTCATTTAATATGACATGTTTTTCAATTATCAATGTCTAAATTTGATAACAATTAAGCAAGTTCAGTTAGCATTGATTCGACAATCAATGAAGATTGTGTTGCAGCCAATTTTAAGAAAGATTGGAAATCAACGGCTGATTCACTATCACCATTATCCGAAATTGCTCTAACCACCACAAAAGGTATCTGATATAACCAACAAACATGACCAATAGCAGCCGCTTCCATCTCAACAGCGATAGCATTGGGAAATGTTTGCTTAATTCGTTCCAGATTGGTTTTTCCATTGATAAATGCATCACCACTACCGATCGATCCTTCAATAGCGTTGACCCCTTGTTTTTTAATACACTCTTTGGCTAATGTTTGGTAAGTTTCACTTGCCTCAAATGCTATCGGGCATCCTGACATTTGACCTGGTTGATAACCAAACGCAGTCAAATCCACATCATGATAAAATACATTTTTCGATACCACGATATCGCCAATGTTTAATGCCGTTGAAAGTCCACCTGCTGAGCCAGTATTGATAACCGCATCAACTTGATAATTACTTAATAATAGGGTGGTTCCTGATGCTGCTGCGACTTTTCCAATGCCTGATTGAAGAAGTACAATTTCACAATTGGCTATTTTTCCAAGATGAAAATCGCAATTTAGATGGCGTTCCACTCTATAATGGGTAATTTTACTTTTTAATATCGCAACTTCTTCTTCCATTGCGGCAATGATAGCGATTCTCATACGATCCTCATGACTAACGTTAAGTAACTTAAATTAAGATGTGATATCATAATTGCTATAGGCTAACTTGACAACATACAACTATCTGGGAGAAGAGAATTGCGCACAATATTTATAACGGGCTGTTCAAGTGGAATAGGGATGATTTCGGCTGTTGCACTCAAACAACGAGGATATCGTGTTATTACTTCTTGCCGTAAAGACGAGGATCAAAAAAAACTTATTGAGCAAGGATTTGAAGCAGTGATTCTTGATCTCAATAATCCTGAATCTGTCACTCAAGCTGCTAAGGAAGTGTTAGCATTATCCAATAACAAGTTATATGGTTTATTTAATAATGCTGGATTTGGTGTATATGGTCGATTAAATACAATCAGTCGTGAGCAGTTAGAATCTCAATTTGCAACTAATTTTTTTGGTGTTCATCAATTAACTCAACTGCTCTTACCCGCCATGATTGAACATAATGAAGGACGAATCATACAAACCAGTTCAATCGTTGGTATTATTGCAACACCGGGACGAGGTGCTTATTCAGCCAGTAAGTATGCTTTAGAAGCCTGGTCGGATGTATTAAGACTTGAATTAGCCAATACAAATATTAAAGTGTGTTTGATTGAACCCGGTCCATTAACAACAGCTTTTTCAAAAAATGTCAATCAAACAGAAAAAACACATCGGATTGAAAATCCACCAATAGCTAAACGATTTACCTTACCGCCCGAGGCCGTTTTGCCATGTTTATATCATGCCCTTGAACATCGCAAACCTAAAATACGTTACAGGGTAACAAAAGTAACCCAGTTAGCGGCGATTGGCAAACGTTTGCTTCCGGATAGATTAATGGATAGAATTTTATTCAATAAATAATGAATCTCAATATTCATAGGACATAATATGCAAAACCCTTTTATTTTTGATGTTAATGAACAAAATATTCAAGAAATTTTAGAAAAATCAACTAAACAGCTTGTGTTATTTTACTTTTGGTCACCAAGAAGCCCAAATTATGAAGAAATGACACAAACATTGACTAAATTAGCTGATGAATATCATGGTCAATTTATTTTAGCGAGTGTCAATTGTGATGAGCAACAGATGTTGGCTGCTCAATTTGGGTTACGTGCCATTCCGACCGTTTATTTATTCCAAAATGGCCAACCTCTCGATGGTTTTCAAGGGCCTCAACCAGAAGAAAAAATTCGTGAATTACTTACTAAAGTGTTGCCTAATGAAGATGAACTTAAGTTAATTGAAGCACAAAATCTATTTAATGAAGAAAAATACGAAGAAGCTTTGCCATTATTAAGACAAGCATGGAAGAATTTAAAGGATCATTTAGGTAAACCAAGATCCGATATTGCATTCATGTTAGCCAAAGCACAGATAGCATTAAAGCAGCTAGCGGAAGCAAAAGATGTTTTAGCTTCTGTTCCATTGCAAGATCAGGATACTACCTATCATGGTTTACAAGCTGAAATTGAGTTATTGGAACAAGCTGCAAATTCTCCCGAATTGCAATTATTACAAGCTGAATTAGAAAAACACCCGGATAATGTAGAGTTGATGATCCAATTATCATCGCAATTAATGCAAGTAGGACGGCAAGAAGAAGCACTTGAATTACTATTTAAGCCTCTTACTCAAGATCTTAATGCAGGTGATGGACAAGTTAAGAAAACCTTACTTGACCTTTTAGCAGCGTTAGGCACAAGTAATCCGTTAGCGGCTTCTTATCGTCGTAAACTTTATACATTACTTTATTAAGATGAATTAGAGAAGATAATCATGATTCAACAATAAATTTATTGTTGAATCATCAGTTTTAGTGTTCGATTACTCGAGGGAAGTTTTCATTACTGCGTAGCGTTAATACTTCAACACCATTATCTGTCACTAAAATAGTGTGTTCATATTGAGCAGAAAGTCCATGATCTTTAGTTTTTACGGTCCAACCATCTTTCATTGTTCGAGTACGCCAATCACCTGTGTTTACCATAGGTTCTATAGTGAATGTCATACCCGGTTTTAAAATAACTCCACCGTCATCAGCATCATAATGTAGCACTTGCGGTTCATCATGATAAACTTCACCGATTCCATGGCCACAATATTCCCTAACAGATGAAAAACCAAATTTTTCTACATATTTTTGAATTGTTTTACCGATTTCTCTTAATCGAATACCTGGTTGAATAATTTTTATCGCTTCATACAAACTATTTTGTGCCACTTCACACAACTTTTCGCCAGCAACGGTTGGTTTTCCTGCTATATACATTCTTGATGTGTCACCGTGATAACCGTCTTTGATAACAGTGACATCAATGTTAAGTATGTCACCATCTTTTATTTTTTTATCAAAACTTGGGATACCATGACAAACAACGTCATTGATTGAAATACAGCTTGTATGTTGATAACCGCTATAGCCGATATTTGCAGGGATAGCTTTTTGAACATTGACAATATATTCATAGCAGATTTTATCCAGTTCACCTGTCGTAATACCGGGCTTGACATAGGGTTCGATCATTTCTAATACATCGGCAGCAAGTTTGCCAGCGATACGCATTTTTTCGATTTCTGTTGGCGTTTTTAACTTAATAGACATTAAATTGTTCCTGTAATGTTAATGGCTATATCCTATCATATAGCGCTATGACGTCAAACCTTGGTAATGAAATAATTAAATATCTTTTTGATAAATAATTAATTTTTATTTTTAAAAAGTCAATATCAGGCTGTCTTTTGTGGTTTGGCTTAAAATAACTAATCTTTGAAACAATTTAATTATATAATAACTTATTATAAAACGAGGTTATGACTATAATGCAGTGTCGCTATTATCAGCAAAAAAAATGTTTATCATGTAACTGGATCAATTATTCTTACGCCACCCAACTTCAAGAAAAACAGAGTAATTTATCAGAAAAAATAACGGAGTTTAACCCTAAAGAGGTTAAGCCGCCCGTTGCTAGCTCAGAAGTAGCTTTTCGTAATAAGGCAAAAATGGCCGTACTTGGCACTGTTGAAAAACCGATATTGGGTATGGTAAATGGTAATGAAGCTATTGATCTTTGCGATTGTCCGCTTTATACCACCAGTATGCAAAATATTCTTAAAATAGTACGAACGTACATCCGTAAACAAGGTTTAGTTCCTTATAATATTAATAAGCGAAAAGGGGAATTGAAGTTTGTCATCATTACAGAAAGTACCACCGAAGAAACAAATGGTTTTATGATTCGATTTGTGATGAGATCACACAAGTTTGTTGAGAAAATCAGAAATTCACTTCAACAGCTTCAAAACAAAATTGAAAATTTACAGGTTGTTTCAATAAATATTCAACCTAATCATTCAGCTATTTTAGAAGGTGAAGAAGAAATTGTTCTTACCCAAAATAGTTATTTGAATTTTACATTGAATCACATTCCCCTTTATATTAAAGCTAAAAGCTTTTTTCAAACCAATACCAATATTGCTAAGAATCTTTATCAAACAGCAAGTGATTGGGTAAATAATTTAAAAATAAGCTCCATTTGGGATCTGTTTTGTGGGGTAGGCGGATTTGGTTTACATTTAGTCAATTCTTCAGATAACAAGAATATAGAATTGACGGGAATAGAAATTAGCCAAGATGCAATAGAGTGTGCTTCCCGCTCAGCACATGAAATGGGTTTTACTCATCTTACCTTTAAATCATTAGATGCAACCCGGTATAGCATCGGACAACAGAATATACCTGACTTAGTATTACTCAATCCACCCAGAAGAGGGGGAGGTGAAACATTAATGCAATTCTTAGCTCAAGTTAAACCTCATTATATTTTATATTCTAGCTGCAATTTATCATCATTAGTTGAAGATATACGCTTATTATCGGATTACCAACTTAATAAAGTTCAATTATTTGATATGTTTCCTCATACAGCGCATATGGAAGTATTAGTTTTATTGGAAAGGAAAGATGGATAGGGTATGATTAATCGCCTTTACAAATAGTTAACAACATAATGCTAATTGAGTAATGCCTATAAAACAATAGGGCTACACAGTGTACCCAATAACAATGATTAAAGTTATGACTCTATATTCAATTGATTAACTGATTGATCAAATAACGATTAAACTTTAATCTATCGAACTAATTAATAAAAAATAAATTAAAAAGTTAAAGGAGATTTTTATGGCTGAGTCCAACATTGAGATAGTTCAAAATACAATAAATAGCCTTCATGAATCCGTTTTATCGGTCATATTGTCAACCATTAATTCAAATGGCGATGTCGAAACAAGTTATTCACCTTATTTTTTTGATGGTAAGAATTACTATATACTTATTTCTGATTTAGCCCCACATAGTCAGAATATCAAAGCTAATGCCCATATCTCAGCTTTTATTATTGAAGATGAATCTAAAACGAAGAACATTTATGCTCGTAAACGTTTAAGCTTTCAAGCCACTGCTAACATGATTGAAAAAGATTCCGAATTGTTTAATGCTATTATTGAGCAATTTGCTTTGCGAGTCAGTAAAATGGTTTATATGTTGTCAGAAATGAAAGACTTTAACTTATTTAAAATTTCACCAATGCAAGGCAGACTGGTTATTGGATTTGGTAAAACCTATCAAATCGATCATCAAACTAATAGTATAATACAAGTTGATGAAAGCTATATTGCCAATCAAAAAGCACAACAACAGAGTTAACACTTTGTGAAATTGATGATATCTAATTGTTTTACATTAAAAGGAATGCGGATGATTACCCATTCCTATCCATGAAATAGACAAGATTATTAAATGTCGATTTATGACCTAACTATCAATAATAAATAGTATTATTGAGTGTTTTCATCTTTGAAATCAGTTCTAATCTGATAAAGCATGAGTGAAAAGCCAAAATTACCAATAGAAGCTTGTAAATTATGATAATATTGAATATATAAAACTCAATTTAGGATAAATAAAGATTATGATACCTGATGTTTCTAAAGCACTTAATTGGTTAGAAAAACATTATACTATCTTACAAGGTATTCAACGTGGACTGGAACGAGAGACCTTACGAATTTTACCCGATGGTTCTTTATCTAAAACGCCTTTTCCCAATAAAATTGGTTCAGCCTTAACACACCCTTGGATCACAACTGATTTTGCTGAGTCGATGCTTGAATTTATAACACCGGTCAATACGAACATTGATTATATGCTCACGTTTTTGCGAGATTTACATCGTTATGCCAGTATTAATATTGGTGATGAAATGATGTGGCCACTCAGTATGCCGTGTTTTGTTGCGAAAGAAGACGATATTATTTTAGCGCAATATGGTTCTTCAAACGAAGGGCGTTTAAAAACACTGTATCGTGAGGGATTAAAAAACCGTTATGGTGCAATGATGCAAACTATTTCAGGTGTCCATTATAATTTTTCTTTACCGACAGCATTTTGGCAAGCAAGAGACGGGGTAAAAAATACTGAAGAGGGTAAAGACGTTATTTCAGAAGGCTATTTCACTTTAATTCGTAACTATTATCGCTTTGGTTGGGTAATCCCGTATCTTTTTGGTGCATCACCATCAATGTGCTCTTCATTTATCCAAGATCCCGAAAAAGCGAAAGCATTCATTGAACAAACTAACGGCAACTGTTATTTACCTTATGCCACATCTTTAAGGCTTAGCGATATTGGTTATACCAATAATGCTCAAAAGCAATTGGGTATCACTTTTAATCATTTGAATACTTATGTCGAGGGATTAAAACGCGCAACTAAAACACAATCTCCCGAATTTAGTCGCTTAGGCATTAAAGTTGATGGTCAGTATCGTCAATTAAATGATAAAGTCTTACAAATTGAAAATGAGTTTTATGCGCCGATTCGTCCTAAACGTGTTCCTAGGGCAGGGGAATCACCTTCAGATGCATTGCTACGTGGTGGAATTGAGTATATCGAAGTAAGAGCTTTAGATGTTAATCCATTTTCACCAATCGGTATTACAGAAGAACAGATTCGATTTATCGATTTATTTTTAATTTGGTGTGCATTAGCACCGGCACCTGAAATGAGCAGTCAAGAGCTAGAGTGCGCAAAATTAAACTGGAATCGAGTTATTTTAGAAGGTCGGAAACCGGAGATTGAAATAACAATGGGGTGTGGAAGTTATCATGAACCAATGGCCAAAGTAGGTCATCAATTATTTAAGGATTTACTTCGTGTTGCTGATGTTTTAGATCATCATGATGAAAAACAGCACTACCGTAAGGTTTGTGAGCGACTTGATGTTATGTTTGATTATCCAGAATTAACTTTATCAGCAAGAACATTACAGGCGATAAGTGATCTGGGAACAGCTAAATTTGGTTTAGCTTTAGCAAGTCAATATAAAAAACAGTTATTGTCAGAACCTTTAGCCGTGTTAACCGATAATGATTTTGTTCAACAGCGCTATATTTCACTCGAAAAACAGAAAAAATTAGAAGAAAATGATAAAGTATCGTTTGATGAATATTTAGCTCAACAAAATAAATAGTTAATATGTTTAAACATCGAGATTATACATTACGATATCGGGCAAATAATGAAGTAGAAATCATTTTGCCCAATAGTCAATTGATAGTAAATAAACCATTAATTGATAAAACTACTTTTACAATTATGGTTTGGAATATTTTTAAACAAAAAAGAGCCGACTGTATTCAAATTTTAGAACATTATGCAGATGAAACTAAATTGATATTATTACAAGAAGCGCAAACCACACCACAATTATTGAACTTTATTACCCGACAAAATAAGATAGCAGACCATGTGCCCGCTTACTGCTTCAATAATATTTATGCTGGTGTGATGACAATTACAGATACATTACCTATCTCTATCTATTCATTTAGAGAAAAAGAACCCCTTATTCGCGTTCCAAAATCCGCTTTAATCACGATATATCCTATTTATAACTCAACACAACAATTGCTGGTTGCGAACATTCATGCCGTTAACTTTAGTATTGGTGTGAAAAGTTATCGGCAACAAATGCATATGCTATTAAATCGAATCAAGGAGCATAATGGACCGGTGATCTTAGCGGGTGATTTCAATGCTTGGAGTCAACAGCGGTTAAATCTTTTATATCATTTAGTAAGTACAATCGACCTCAAACCGGTGAATTTTTCAATTGATATTCGAAAAACATTTATGGGAAGACCATTAGATTTTGTATTTTATCGAGGATTACAATTAGATACAGCAAAAATAATTAGTACTTCGGCATCTGATCATAATCCTTTATTGGTCAAATTTAGATTGGATTTGCAAGATTAATGGTTAATACATCACCTTCTTTGATATCCTGATCGGTCAAATTATTCCAAGTTAAAATATCTGTAATTTTAACACGATAATTTTTAGCTATAGTTACTAAATCATCACCTGCTTTAACTTGATAAGTGATCTGTTTATTGGATTTAGTATGAAGCGTTTTATTCTTATTATTTATTCCACTTGACACTTCGGACTTGATTGCTACTGTTTTGACTTCCAAAGGCATAGTGTTATGAGGCACATCTTGTAAAAGTTCTGTGATTTCGGCTGAAACAAGATTTTGTGCTTGTAGCTTTTTATGTAAATCTTCCGCATAAGAATACGGAACCAGTAAATGAAATGGTCCACTTACAGTTTGTTGTAAATAGCCTGCATTAAAACTTTTTAAGTCGTTAATTGGTATCCCAGTATATTGAGCAATTTTAGCTAATGAAATATTTTTAGACATATCAATTCTAACTAATGAGTTTTCATAGTTACAATCGGGTAATTTAATACCGTAACGTTCACTATTTTTTACAATATCGATAATGGCTAAAATCTTCGGTACATAGTGTCGGGTTTCAGTTGGTAAATCCAGCGCCCAATAATTTGTTGGTAAACCATTTGCTTTATTTTGTGCAATTGCTTTTCTAATGCGACCTTCGCCAGCATTATAAGCAGCAAGAGTTAATAACCAATCTCCTTTAAAACGACCGTTCAGATCTTTTAACAGCGTTATCGCTGAATTCGTTGATGCAATTAGATCACGTCTTGGATCAAATGAGTGACTTTTATTGAGACCGTATTCTCTGGCCGTTATGGGTACAATCTGCCATAAACCGGCAGCTTTACCAGCCGATGTTGCTAACGGATCGTAGGCACTTTCAATCAGTGGAATTAAAGCTAATTCTACCGGTAAATTATTTTGACGTAGTTGATCCATTATGTAATATACATAAGGCTCAGAACGAAGCGCTGTAGTTTCAAAAGCTTTAGGGTTGCGTAATAAAAGCGCTCTTTCTTCTTTAATACGATTATTTTCAGGGACTTTCACATTCAGTTGGCTTATCATATAATGCCAAGGATTTTGAGTAATTAATTTATTATTAATTCCACTACTTTTTAAAAGTCCACTGGTAACGATTGATTCTGAGTTATGTGTTGGATAGACACTACTATTATATTGAGATTGATGGTTTTGGCATGCAACCAAAAACGAACATAATGCTGTGAATATAAATAACTTTTTCATTACCTTAAAACATTAAACATTTATTAAAACCGTATATTATACCTAAAAAATATCCTTTTGGCTTCTAAAAAAAACAAATAAATCTAACTCATTGTTAAAATTTAATTTATTTTGTATGTTTTTTTCTTTACATCGTAGAAAAACATTAATTTGTTTTTCATTTCTTAAAGTAGATGGTAAAGTAATTGATTTATCGGAAATTAAATCATAATAGGCACTAATTTTAGTATCATTTGGTAACATATTTAGTGCAAAATCAAGATTAGATTTGGTATATTCATGACCAGCACAGACTAGGGTATCATCAGGTAATTGGGCTAATTTGTTAAGTGAATTTAGCATTTGCTGATAAGTACCTTCAAATACACGTCCACAACCAGCCGATAACAGCGTATCGCCACAAAAAAGATAAGGCTGACAATAGTAAGCCAAATGACCCAATGTATGACCTGGTACAGGAATTATCTCAAATTTAAAATCGGCAATAATTAATTTATCCCTATTTTCTACATATTGAATAGGTAAAGGAATCTCTTTGGGCCCATATACCTCAATAGAATTAAAATCATTTTGTAGTTTTACCACACCGCCAATGTGGTCTATATGGTGATGAGTAAGCAAAATTGCAAGGGGTGTTAAATTATGTAGATGTAGATAGTTATAAACAGGTTCGGCTGCCCCTGGATCAATGATAATAACTTGTTTAGCATTATTTTCTAATAACCAGACATAATTGTCTTTTAAAACGGGGATTATGTGTAATTTATACATAAATGAAATCCATGCTATTAAGTGACATTTGATAACTATAATGGGTTGGTCTCATGTGAAATAATAGGGTTTAAAACTTATTACGCTGAATTTGATTCTTCAAAAAAAGTATCCACTAAAGTAGGGGACTCAGCTTTAGATTTGGCTATGATATCACATTGTTCATTTTCAGGATGCCCTGCATGGCCTTTAACCCAAATCCAATCGATTTTATGTGTTTGTACCGCTTTATCAAGCCGCATCCATAAATCAACATTTTTGACAGATTTGTTATTTGCGGTTTTCCATCCATTTTTTTTCCAGGTATAAATCCATTTTGAAATGCCATTTTTCAAATATTGGCTATCAGAATAGAGATCAATTTGACAAGGCTCTTTTAATTTTTCTAAAGCGACAATTGCAGCTAATAACTCCATTCGATTATTAGTTGTATTAAAATATCCTTCTGCTAATATTTTTTCATTGTGCTTATATCTTAAAATGGCAGCATATCCGCCAGGCCCAGGGTTTCCAAGACAAGAACCATCTGTGTATATTCTGATTTGTTTTAACATTTTTGCAAACTTTTCGGCAAACTAGGTTGATAATTCCCAAAATGTAACACAATTTAAAAATGGTAAGCAAATCTGAAGATTCTGCTTCCAATAGCGGGTAGGTATCAACATTAATAGTATTTAATGGTAAACTATATCACTAATTCGTAGTTTTCCCAATGTTTGATATAAAGAGAATAACGTGATAACTCATTCTACTCGCCAAATTGTACTCGATACAGAAACAACAGGTATGAATCAAGATGGAAATAATCATTATGAAGGACATAAGATTATTGAAATTGGTGCTGTTGAAATCATCAATCGCCGTTTAACAGGCAATCATTTTCATGTCTATATTAATCCAGAACGCTTAATTGATGAAGAAGCGTTTAAAGTTCATGGTATAAGCAATGAAGCTGTTAAAGATAAACCCATATTCAAAAATATTGCCCATGATTTTATTAAGTTTATTGATGGTGCTGAATTAATTATCCATAATGCATCGTTTGATGTCGGGTTTATGGATTATGAGTTTCGTCTTTGTGGTTTAGATTATAAAACTGCTGATCACTGTATTGTTACCGATACTTTAGCAATGGCAAGACGCCTGTTCCCAGGCAAACGTAATAATTTAGATGTGCTTTGTGAACGCTACCAAATTGATAATTCTCATCGTACACTTCATGGCGCTTTACTGGATGCTGAGATTTTAGCTGAAGTATATTTAGCTATGACGGGGGGACAAACGACATTATCCTTTAATATGGATGAACATAGTCTAGCTAATGGTGAAAACAGCAATACTCTTCAAAGAATAGAGCGAGGATCGACCCCTTTAAAAGTCATAAAAGCATCAGAATATGAACTTTCAGAACATGAAACTGTTTTATCAAAAATTGATAAAAAAAGTGGCGGAGCATTATGGCGCGCCAGTAAATGATTGTTTTCTATTCAATTGGTTGCATATTTTAAAATATCTATTGACGTCATCGAAAATAATCTTTAATATCACGCCTACTTCAGCAGTGATGCCTTGAAGTAGTCTAAAAAGCGGAGCGGTAGTTCAGTTGGTTAGAATACCTGCCTGTCACGCAGGGGGTCGCGGGTTCGAGCCCCGTCCGTTCCGCCAATTTCATCAGTTTTCCCATAATGTTTTTGTTCCAATCCTCTATATAAAATCAATAGTTATTTATTTATAATTCGCCCTTTTGAATTTTAATCAAATAATTGAGTGCTTCTTCGTTATTTTGTAATCCATGATAAAAACAGGCATCCCAATTATTGGGTGTTCCGCCATTATTCTCGTAAATTAATTGGATTTCATATAATTTTTTTATGATGTCTTCTAAATTAATTGCGTTTTTTATATATATCTTTGGTGATTCACATAATTTTGTCCATAAATAAGAGAAATGATTCTTGATTCCTGAAGGGATGACAATATTCTTGATGTGCCATTCAACTATAATTTTTTCTTCATCTTTTACATCTATGGCTATAGGAGTAATTAACGGTGCTCGCCAGTCTGGTTTAAAGTGAGATGACATGATTCTTTTTTCAATAAATTTATCAAAATAAGGGTGAATAGGCCTTTCATGTAATATATCTCCTTTTATTTTTAATGATCGTTCCTTATTGCATCTATCACAAGCAGGTATCAGGTTCTTGGAAAAGAAAGAGTATTCTGGAAAGATTGATTTAGGTAAATAATGATCGATTGTTCCATTGCCATGTCTCCCACACATTGGGCATGCACCTTGAATACTTTCTCTCAGCGATTTAATGAATTTAAGTGCTTGTGGCGGGTTATCATATAAAAGATTCATGTGTTGTTTAAATGCCGATAATGAAGGTATTGTTTCTTCTGACAATGAATTAATAAACCAAGGGTTACCATTATGCTTATCATAATGTTCGTAAGATTTTTTAATAATATCGATATAAGATGAAATAAACCGAATATGTTTTCCTTTTCGATTTTTTTGACAAAGTTCATCTAATTGACAGCTATCAATAATTTCTGCGCTATTATATTGTGGAAAATTTAATTTTCTCATTTTAATATTCCATATTATTCCTTAGCTGTAAGAGGGCATCTGGACTGATTTCACCAATATACTTATCGAGAATTTCATCGAAGGTTAAATCATCTTTAATGTTATCAACTAATTCATTGTATAGATGGATTAACAGATCATCGCCAAAGATTTCATTTGAGATGCTGGTCACATTAGCGCCTAATGTTTGCATTCGTGGCTGCTTAATTTTGAAATCTACTTCGTCCTTTTCAATAATATGAACTTGTGCACTTTGTACTTCTCTGACAATGTAAGGAGAATGAGTAGCGATTATAGCGATGGATTTTGTGGTCTCTAATACATTATTAAGAATTCTCATAAATTGAGAAATAAGGTTAGGATGTAAAAAAGTTTCTGGTTCATCAATAAGCAGTACTGATGCCGGTCCGACATTGGCAAAAACATTTAAAATGAAACGGATAAATGTTGATTGTCCTAAACTTGGATGATATTTTTCGTCATTTTTATATATAACGAGATTTTTTTCCCGGTCAATCGTCGCTATCCTATCAAGCCAACGTTGTTCACCATTGTATCGGGCAAAGTTTTTTATTGCGATTTCGTGGTGTTGATCTAGGTTAGCCGAATGATCCACTAAAAGCGGAACTTTTATTGTTAAATCATAAAATTCTTGGGAAATGATATTACATAATTCGGATATTCTATTGTTTCTTAACACATCTACCAATAAATGATTGTCTGTTTTTTCATTAAAAACCCTGTTGTTCTGAATATTAGGATCTAGCTGTGAAATAGAAACACTAGGATTATTGATAAGTTCTTTGTCAATTGAATTAAGTGTTGCATGATGAGCAAACAAAATAACTTGGTTAAAGTCAAGTTGTGGAACAATTGAGATATGTTTTGATTGTCTATCAGCAAGCGCTTTAACGAGTTCTGTCAGTATCGTTGTTTTTCCACATCCATTTTGCCCTATTATGGTCGCAATGCGACCCCGTAATTTATTCTGATTGGTAAATTTAAATTCGAGTTGAAGAGAATCTAAATTTTTAAACGTAATGTTGAAGGTTTGTTTAGAGTCGGCATTTTCAATGACTTTACCTTGTATAATAGAATATCCATGCCGATAAGCAAAATACGCCTCACTCGTTCTAAGCATAGCTCTACTATACACATCGGTTTTATAAAAATCATCCCACTTTGGTATTCTAGAAGGTTTATCCACATATAAACAAATATCATTTATTTCTTCCAGAATGTTTATTGCTCTTTCAAAACCAATTAATCGGCTGATGGCGCTATAAGATTTTTGATTTGTGAATAAATGAGCAAAAGCTAAATCTATCGAAAAAAGATTTACAAATTTCTCTTTTTTTAGAATTGTAGAAACATACTTATAAGTATTATCTTGATCTTTGAAAGCAAATTTTGAATCAAACCATTCAATTGAATTATCATTTAATCGAATACCTATTTCTGTCGCTAATTGGTATCCAAAATCATTCCAATAACTATCTATTGGTTTTATAAAAACCGATCCTTCTGTTAAAAATTTTGTCGAACAATCAGGAGAACAAAGAAGTATAGTTAACTTTTCCTTTTTTTCCATATTAAAACTGATCCAAAACCAAAATTACCTAAATATGTAATTGTTTTTATATAACACATTTAACATAAATGCAAAGAAAAATGTAATTTAATCAATATGAAAAAATCGTGTTTCATAACGTTTTTTTCTTTTAAAACTCTGTTATATACTTAAGTTGTCACACAATGAATAATTTATCCTAACTTTAGCCGTAATGATTAAGTTTCTTGGAATATTGAATTCATGCTTTGTTATTCGCAATCAAAAATTTTAATAATTATCTATAAGTATACTTAGTTATGTTAAAAAAATGGTTATTTATTATTATAGGTAGTGTTTCATTTTTGCTGGGAACAGTAGGCATTTTCGTGCCACTTTTGCCAACAGTACCATTCTATTTGTTAACCGCATATTTGTGGCTTAATAGTTCAGATCGTCTTTATCGCTGTTTTACTCAAAGTCATTATTATCAAACTTATATACAAAAGATGCTTATTGAGAAAAAAGCATCTAAAAAAAGTTTGTTTAAAATGCTAGCTATGGTTTTTATCGCATTGTTAATCCCATTTATTTTTATTCATTCCTTGCATGTGCGCATTATTTTAGTAATCGTTTTTTTAGCGCATATTGTTATTGGCTTTTATTATTTTAGAAAAAAGAAAATTTAAAGAGAAAAGAAACGTAATTACAGGGTAAGTTACCCTGTAACAATTATAAATATTGCTAATAATCTAGTTCAGACTTTTCTTAATCTCTATAGCAAGTAACGGATTCCACATGGCTCCTGTCGCACTCATCACAGCATCAGCACCGTTTTTAATGAATTGATGATAATGTTCACTGTTGCTAACTCCACCAACACCTATAATGGTAAATTTTAAATCCATTTGTTGACGATATTTATTAAGGCGACTCACCATATCTAATCCAGCCCAACGTATGGCATCGCCACAAATTCCACCTTCCTTTCTATTTTCTCCTAAAGCTGGCTGACCATTTGCGTTAACAGGTTTAGCTGATAAGGTATTAATAGCACTTAATCCATCAATTATCGATCCGACTTTAGTAAGTAATGAAATAATTTTTTCATCATCCGGAAAATAGGCTAGTTTCAATATAAGTGGACGATCGGGAACTGCATTTTTAATTTCATTTACAATGCGTTCTACTTTATTAACATCAAAACAGAGTAATTTACTCGCTCCTTCATTTGGGCAACTCAAGTTTGCTTCAAGAATTGGGGCATTAGTTTCTCTTACTAATTTAGCGGCTAACGCATAATCTTTTTCAATTTCGCCATGTCCTTGTGTTCCTTGAAAGCTACCAATAACATATTGACCTTGACCAGCGGCTTTTACCGCATCAGCCATATCAGGTTGCCAAACATCGGGAGCAAGAGAAGGAACACCAAACGAATTGGTAATTGATAGCGGTTGAGTATAATTTGTATCTGCTAAGACAGTATCAAGATTACTGGATAATTTACCGTTAGGATGAACAGATAGCACATTCGGCAATGGATGACATTTGTGAAATCTTGTTCTTACAGTTTTATAGACGCATAAGTCAAATCCATACGCAAATGCAGCTTTAATATAATTGGCATTTAGAAGGGGACCGGCAGGCATTCCAAATGGTAAATTAACATTAAGATTGAGAAATTGACTGGTTTGGGTTGCGACATGTTCAACGTGACTTAATTGTGTAAAAAGCCCAAAAGGACCGTTTGCATAATTATCTTCGTAACTGATAGTGGGATCGTAAAACGGCGTTAAAGATTTCATAATATCTCCTGTGATGAGCACTTAAAAAAATTCTGATGAAAGAGGGGTATATTTTTGATAAAAAAAATCCTCCATAAAGGAGGATCAATAAATTGAATTAAAAAAGAGTGATACTTAATTTTGGATAATAATTTTTCTTTTTTCACTCTAATCATTCTTAAGTTCTCTTGTACAAACTTGCATGCATTCTAGCTTAATCTATTCAAACTTCAAGCCAATTATAATGATAAATATGTAACTAAATGAAATAGTTGCAGTGTTTTTTTTTAGATTTATCGTTGCAATATGACTATCTTGAAAACTGTTTTGCTTACTTAAGCTACAATGTTATTTGTTTAGATAAACAAATAGCACATAATACTTTAAAAAATATATAAAAATTTTTGTCTAAAAAATAATACATCAGTACATTAATAGTCTGTTTCGAAGTGGAGAATGATTATAAGTAATGCTATTATTAACAACAGTTAATAAATCTGAATAAAATAATTAGGTATATAATAATGAAAAAAGAAAATATTTTTAAACCCTTCACTTTACCCAATGGCGTTGAATTAAAAAATAGAATAATGATGGCGCCAATGACGACCTGTTCCGGATTTTATGACGGTTCAGTCACGCATGATTTAATCGAGTATTATCGAGATCGAGCAGGTGAAATTGGAACAATCATCGTTGAGTGCGGGTTTGTCGATAATAAAGGATTAGCGTTTCCTGGTGCAATAGGTTTAGATAACGATGATAAAATTGAAGGATTAGCTAAAATTGCGAAAGCAATTAAAGAAAAGGGATCGAAAGCAGTCATTCAAGTTTATCACGGTGGTCGAATGGTTGAGCCAAAACTCATTGGTGGACAATCTCCTGTTGGACCAAGTGCTATCGCAGCCCCTAGAGTAGGCGCAGCAACACCGATCGCATTAACGGCAGACGAAGTCGACGACATGATCGAAAAATTTGGTCAAGCGGTACGTCGTGCTATTGAAGCCGGTTTCGATGGTGTTGAAATCCACGGTGCTAACACTTATTTAATCCAACAATTTTATTCTCCAAATTCAAATCAACGAACCGATAAATGGGGTGGAAGCCGTGATAATCGCTTGCAATTCCCTTTAGCAATCTTAGATATCACACATAAAATGGTTAAACAGTTTGCAACGCCAGAATTTATTGTTGGTTATCGTTTTTCTCCGGAAGAACTGGAAGTACCGGGTATTCGTTTTGATGACTCCATGTATCTACTTGAAAAGTTAGCAGACAAAGGTCTGGATTATATCCATTTTTCAATGGGCGCGATTTTAAGACCTTCAATTGTTGATACCCAAGATCCAACCCCGTTAATCAATAAATATGTGGCAATGCGATCTGCGACATTAGCTAAAATTCCGGTAGTAGGTGTAGGTAATGTGGTTAATCAAATTGATGTAGAAACGGCGATTGATAATGGTTACGATTTGGTCGCTGTTGGTCGAGCATGCATCGCTTATCCAGACTGGATTAGCCGTATTGAAAAAGGTGAACAACTGGAGCTAACTATCAGTAGTGACAAACGTGAAGAATTGAATATCCCTGAACCTTTATGGCGTTTTTCATTAGTTGAAGCATTAATTCGTGATGCAAGTCTAAATAATAAGAAATTCAAACCTGGTCAATATCAAGAAAAAGTTAATGATGAATCTTATGAATTTCTTATTAATGTCGAGTTAGGCAAAGATTTCATTAAAGATATGCAACTTGTGAATGCCAATGAGTTTGATAACCAAGTTTTAGATAATTTTGCAGAAATTAAACAACGAATTATTAATTCAAACAGTCCACATGTGGATGCAATTTCTGGGGCTACATCACAGTGTGAAGCATTCAAAAAAGCCGTTACTAAGGCCATGACACAATCGAATAAAGAAGCCATTATTGCTGAAGGTGGTGATCCAAATGATAAATCTTACGATATTGTTGTTGTGGGAAGCGGGGGAGCAGGGCTGGCTTCTGCATTACGAGCTCATGATTTAGGGGCTAGCGTTGTTGTCGTTGAAAAAATGCCTGTTATTGGCGGAAATACCAATAAAGCGTCTGCTGGTATGAATGCAGCTGAAACTAAATTCCAAAAACTTAAAGGCATTGTTGACAGTAAGGATCTATTCTATAAAGAAACTTTGGCTGGTGGTAAAAATAAAAATAATCCGGAATTACTTCGTTACTTTGTTGAAAATGCTCCCGATGCGATTGATTGGTTAGATGAAAACGGTATTGAACTAAGTGGTATTACGACAACAGGTGGAATGAGTATCGACCGTACACATCGACCAGCAAGTGGTGCAGCTGTTGGAGGATTTTTGATTAGTGGATTGGTAAAAAATCTTAATAAACGTGGTATTGAAGTCATGTTAGATACCAATGTGACAGAAATCGTTACCGAAAATCATAAAGTTGTTGGCGTTAAAGTCGTTGAAGAAGACGGCACAAATTATATCATTAAAGCGAAAGCGGTGGTGATTGCAACGGGCGGATTTAGTGCTAACCGTGAAATGGTTGAAAAATATCGTCCTGACTTAAAAGGTTTTGTGACAACCAACCATAAAGGGGCGACAGGTTCTGGTATCATGATCTTAGAAAAACTTGGGGCTGGCACTGTTGATATGGGCGAAATTCAAATCCATCCAACTGTTGAACAAACTACCTCATATTTGATCTCAGAATCTATACGTGGCGGTGGCGCAATTCTTGTTTCTCAAGAAGGTAAACGTTTTGTTAATGAATTAGATACCCGAGATAAAGTTTCAGCGGATATTATCAAATTACCTGAACACTATTCCTATATTTTATTCGATCAACAAGTTCGTGACGAAAACAAAGCCGTTGAAGAGTATGTTTCTAATGATCTCGTTGTTCAAGCCGATTCAATTACTGAATTAGCTAACAAACTTTCTATTGATGCTAATAATCTGTCAAAAACGATTGAACGTTATAATGAGTTTGTAATTAACAAACAAGATGAGGATTTTGGTCGAACGACGGGAATGCGTCATCCAATTAACACCGCACCATTTTATGCAATTAAAATTGCACCGGGTGTTCACCATACAATGGGAGGTGTAACGATAAACACTGAAACACAAGTATTAGATAATGATAAACATGTGATTAAAGGTGTTTTTGCGGCTGGTGAGGTTGTTGGTGGTGTGCATGGAGCAAATCGCATTGGTGGTAATGCTGTTGCTGATATCATTATTTTTGGTATACAAGCAGGTAAAAAAGCCACAGATTACATTAATAGTTAATTGAACTTTGCTAAAAATGGTAAGTTCTACCTACGACTATTCTCAAACATTGATGGGGATGACGGTAACATTAACGCTATTAGAGCAAAATGAAACCGTCGCAAAACTTGCTTTTGCTACCATTAAATTGCTTGAAGATAAATTGACTGTTAACCGCCCAGTTTCGGAGGTTATGTCAATCAATCTTGCAGCAGGCAAACATCCTGTTGAGGTAAGCTTACCTGTATTTTCACTTATTAAACAGGCTTGGCAACTGAGCGTGAATCCCTCAAGTTGTTTTAATATGGCTATCGGCCCTGTCGTCAAACTTTGGAAAATAGGCTTTAAAGGAGATAGTATTCCTGCCGATCATCATATCAAACAACAACTATTATTAACCGATCCATTTGATATAGAATTAAATGATACAACCCATTCTGTTTTTTTAAAAAAAGCAGGAATGGAGATAGATCTTGGTGCTATCGCAAAAGGTTATATCGCCGATGTCATTAAAAATCTGTTACTTGAACATCATATTCACCATGGCATCATAAATTTAGGTGGAAATGTACTAACGTTAGGAGCCTCCCCAATAGAAAAGTCAGGTTGTTGGTGTATAGGGTTAAGAAAACCCTTTTCTTTATTTGATGAGTTAGCAGGTATAATAAAAGTTAAAAATAAATCAGTCGTTACTTCGGGCATTTATGAACGTTATTTTGTGCAAAATAATCGGCTTTATCATCATATTTTCAATCCTTTAACTGGCTATCCTCTTGATAATGAAATTGAAAGCGTTACCGTTATTTCAAATACTTCTATTGAAGGCGATATTTATTCAACGATTTTTTATGGATTAGGCGTAAATGCCAGTGGTGAATATTTAAAAAAACATCCAGATATTTCAGGCATTTTTTTACTAAAAAATAAAACGATGACACTGATCAATCCGAAAAATTTTAATTTTGATCTAATTGATAAACACTATGAAATAAATCTACATTAAGAACCAATGACAATGAAATTGCTAAACTTTTATTGTTTTAAATGAATTAATTACGTTTTTACATTAAAGAAGGAAATTATTATGAACGCAGTGAAAAAACCACCAGTAAAATGGTTACCACTCATAATTATTGCTGCTATTTCAGCAATATTATGGCTATTTGTTTCGCCTCCACAAGGAATAAGTACAGAAGGTTGGCGAACAAGCATTATTTTTGTGGCAACGATTGCCTGTATTGTTGCAGAAATTATGCCAATTGGCGCAATTGGCTTATTAGCCATTACGGTTTTTGCTATTTTAAGACCATCTGGTGCCGCTAATGCAACCGAATCAATCAAAATATCGTTGAGCGAATTGAATAGTAGCTTAATTTGGTTGATCGTTGTTGCATTTATGATTGCGCGAGGATTTATTAAAACTGGTTTAAGCAAACGTATTGCTTATTATTTAGTAAAAATTTTAGGTAAAAACACTTTAGGCTTAGCTTATGGTTTAGCTGTAACAGATGTGGCATTGGCGCCTGCCATTCCAAGTACGACAGCTCGTGCTGGTGGTGTGATTTATCCAATCGCTGAAGCGTTATCGATTAACTTTAATTCTAATCCGAAGGATGAATCAAGAAATCGAATTGGCACTTTTTTAATGTTAACCATAAGTCATATCAATGATATTACCTCAGCAATGTTTTTGACTGCATTTACCGGTAATTTATTAGCCGCTAAATTAGTCACAGAAACATTAGACGTGACATTGGGATGGGGACAGTGGTTTATTGCCGCTATCGTACCTTGTTTGGTTTCTTTTATTGTGATTCCATTAGTTATTTATTTTTTAACCAATCCAGAACTTAAAAAAACACCTGATGCACCAAGATTAGCTGTTGAAGAGTTGAAGAAAATGGGACCAATCACCGCTAAAGAAATTATCATGGGTGGTACGGTAATTTTATTGTTAGGTCTTTGGATTTTCGGTAAAGACTATTTAGGTGTTGATGCAACAACGACTGCTTTTATTGGTTTAACAATTTTAATCTTAACTGGTGTGCTAAGCTGGGATGATGTGAAAGGTGAAAAAGCGGCATGGGATACCTTAATTTGGTTTGCGGCTTTATTAATGATAGCAGGACAAGTCAATAAGCTAGGTGTTACAAAATGGTTAGGCGATACTATCGGTCGTGCAGTAGAAAACCAATTTATTGATAATAGCTGGGTACAAGTTATTATTATTTTGTCTATTGCCTATGTTTATTTACACTATTTCTTTGCTAGTGGCAATGCGCATATTGCGGCGCTATTTCCAGTATTCTTATCTGTAGCCGTGGCACTTCATGTTCCACCAATGATTGCGATATTTGCATTAGTTATTTGTACCAACTATTTTGGTTCCATTACCCAATTTGCCAATGCTCGAAATCCGTTGTTATTTGCTGAAGGTTTTGTTCCAGTCAAAACATGGTGGAAAGTAGGATTTATCTGTAGCGTTGTTAACTTAACCATTGTATTTACCGTTGGTCTTTTGTGGTGGAAAATGTTGGAATTAGGTTAAGAAATAACGTATCTTAGACACTATTCAACAAAAAAACCGTCAGAAATTGGCGGTTTTTTTATCCTCTAATTATGATAATCTCATAACAACATAATCGATAAACTCCAATCATTAATGGCCTGCCAATATTTTTGTTCCTGCTCTAAATCTAATAAAATCAATTTATTACTTTCCACAAAATTAGTGTCAATTTCGAATGTCATTTTGGTCAATTTGTCTTTAACTAATTTTAATCGAAATGCATTCAAATTAATCTCTGTAGAGCGTTGATTATTGATCAGAATGGAGAGCCTGAGTATTTGTAATAATGAAATAATATGTTTAAATTCAAAAAGGCTAAAATAAGGAAATGCTTCAATATTAATTGATTTTCGATGATAACGAACGAGTGTCGATAACAACAGTTGTTGTTCTTCGTTAAATCCCGGCAAATTGCTGTTTTGCAGAATGTAACTTGAATGTTTATGCACAGACGAAAAGTTAATTTTTAATCCTACTTCATGTAAGAGTGCTGCCCAATATAAAATGGATTCCACACAAATTGGAATATCGATTTGTGCTTGCTCTTTCCATTGTAAAAAAAAGTATTTTGCTGTTTTGACAACTTGCATAGCATGACGCTGATCGATATTGTAGTGTTTAGATAAAGATTCGGCGGTTGTTTGACGTATGTCTCGATAATTAGGACCACCGATTAATTCATACAAAACCCCTTCACGTAAAGCATTAGAACTATACTGCAACGAACTTAATCCCAATGCATTAAATACACCACAAAATATTGCCAGTCCACTCACAAAAACCTGTTTACGTTCATCAGATAGTGAAGGGTAGGTAATATCATCAAATGTTTCAAAGTCTAATACATAACTAACTAAATCATCTAATCTCTTCGGGGTAATAATACCGTCACTCACACCAAGATCTAATAGAATATGATGAATAGATTTAATGGTTCCTGATGTACCAAAAGCAACCGTAATATTCTGTTTTTTGATAGTACTAATCATGGTTTCAATTTGTTGCTCGGCTGCAAGTTTTGCGCGTTGAAATGACTCTTCATCAATCTTTTGTTGTGGAAAAAAACGTTTATTAAAGGTTACGCAGCCCATTGGACGACTAGCGACAATGATAGGTTTAAGGTCATTGCCTTTGCCAATCGCAATTTCAGTTGATCCTCCGCCAATATCAATAACAAATTTAGTATCAATTGATGAAGTGGGTTCAGCGGTCATAGTACCTAAATAGACTAAACGGGCTTCTTCTTGACCTGAAATAATTTCTATAGGGTAAGGTAATATTTTAGCTGCAGCCTTCAAAAACTTATGCCTGTTTGATGCAACACGAAGTGTGTAAGTTGCAACAATTCTCACATTTTCCGGAGGAAATCCATTTAAACGTTCAGCAAACAGTTCAAGACACTCTATTCCCCGTTTAATACTCGAGTCACTTAATTGATTATTTTCATCTAATCCAGTCGCCAAATGTATATTCTTTTTATTTTTATAAATTATCTGTGTTGCACCATTAATGATTCGTGCAATAATCATATGAAAACTGTTAGAACCGAGATCAATAACCGCATATTCATTAGATTTCTTCACGTTTAGATATCCTTATTGTTTGGCTTCTAATTGTTTTAAATAATCATAAATAGCATGCTGTGCTCGAATTTTTTTCTTATTACCGCGTTGAACATAATTATTCATGTTTTCTTTATCAATAATTCGTGCTTTGACATTATCATTACATTGGATATTAAAAATATCATGAATAGTTGATTTTAAAATAGGATCAAATATCTTCACACCTACTTCTATGCGGTTATCCAAATTACGTGGCATCCAGTCAGCAGAGGAGATGAAAGTATCTTTTTTACCATCATTTTCAAATATATATACTCGTGCGTGCTCTAAATATTGATCGACGATACTAGTTACATATATATTTTCACTCAGATTGGGAATTTGAGGTTCTAAAACACAGGTTCCTCGAACAATCATTCTAATTTTTACACCTTCGCATGATGCACGGTATAACTGGTCTATCATCTCTTTATCAGTGATCGCATTAAGCTTTAAATAGATGCCTGAAGGTTTTCCTACTTTGGCATTTTGAATTTCTCTTTCAATAAATTCATGAAAACGCAAACGCGTATTTTGAGGGGAAACAAGCAAATGATTGAACGAAACTGGCTTGAATGGATTTTCAATAAAATTAAACACTTTTATTACTTCGTCTGTAATGGCTGGATCGGCGGTTAATAATGAAAAATCTGTATACACACGAGCAGTTTTTTCGTTGAAATTCCCCGATCCAATATGTGCATATCGAACAATCTTGTTTTCTTCACGACGATCAATTAAAAATAGTTTGGCATGAATTTTGAGTTTGGGTTGTGAATAGATAACTTTGATTCCACTACTGAGTAGTCTTTTTGCCCATTTAATATTTGCTTCCTCATCAAATCGAGCCTGAAGTTCAACCACTACGGTGACTTTTTTACCGTTATTAGCAGCATTAATTGCTGCATGGATAAATCGGGAGTCTTTTGCTACCCGATAGATATTCATGCGGATATGGGTTACAGCCGGATCAAATGAAGCTTGTCGCATAATTTCTAATACATGCCCAAATGAATAGTAAGGGTAATAAAGAAGTACATCACGATCTTTAATCGTCGCAAACGCATTTCTAAACTTTTTAAAGCGATTATAAGCCAAACTCGGTAATCGTTTATTTAAAAGGTTTTTTCCACCAAGATCAGGAAAGTTAGCCAGATCTTTAAAATTAGGGTAACGTCCACCTGGCATGGCATCTTGTTCAGTTAATCTTAATTTACTGATTAATAACTCAAATAATGCTTTAGGCATATCTTTTTGATAAGTAAAACGAACAGGTTGTGCCGTCAATCGCTGCTTCAATCCTTGAGACATTAATTCTAACAAACTGTCTAATTCTGTATTTAATTCATATTCTGCATCTCGATTGATATTGATTGAATATGCATTCAGTTCTGTGGCATCAAAAAAGACTTTGAAGATATCAGATAAACAATAACGAAGGATGTTATCCAAAAAGATAATTGATTTATTTTTGGTTGATACTTCTGACGGCAAAAGTACAAATCGAGGTGCGTTGTCGGTTGGTAACTCAAGCAGGGCATAACTTATCTTTTCATCACAGATAATTTCAACGGCCAAATAAGCATGATCATCTTTTAAAAATTGGATCAGTTCTGTGTGACTATCCAGTAATATTGGGGTAATGTATTGTCTTAAATTCTGTTTATAATAGTTTTTTATCCAATCTTCCTGATAAGATGAAAGTTGTCTCTCATTAATTAAGAAAATTTGATTTCTTGCCATTTCAAGTAACAATTCGTTATACAATTGATCAAACTGGAGTTCAAGTTGTATGACTTTCTGATTAACTTGCCTTAATAATAACTTTGCGTTAGAAGTAGCGGACTGTCCTTGTTCCTGTTCAATTAATACATATTTTTTCAAATTGGCGTATTGTACTTTATAAAATTCATCGAGATTGCTGGAATAAATGCCTAAAAATCGAACACGCTCAATAAGTGGATTACTTTTGTCTGCTGCTTCTTGTAAAACACGTTGATTAAAAGCAAGCCAACTAAGTTCTTTGGGAAAATACACTTTTTCTTGTAGCATTCTTTATCTCTTAAAATACAATAATGAAATTTAATACAGGATAACTTAACTTAAAAAAAAAGCTAGCATATCGCTAGCTTTTAATTTAAATATATTAAACAATTTTTGCTTTAAAGCAACTTTACCTAAATACGGTGAACTGAAGTGGTATTCGTTGTGCCACTTGGTACTAAAGCACCTGATACCATGACAATAGTATCACCTTGTTGTAAACCACAAATTTTTACAGCTAACTCTTTACCTAAACGGTAAAAATCATCTGTTGAATTAATAGCATCAATTAAAATTGGCTCAACACCTTTTGTTAGGGCTAATTGATTAACCGTTTTTTGACTTGATGATAATGCTAAAATACGCGCTCTAGGGAAATAATGACGGACTTCACGAGCAGATTTACCACTACGAGTTGCAACAACAATCAAAGGCGCACTTAGACGTTCTGCAATTTCTACCGCACCACAACAAACAGCCGCAGTAATACGTAATTTTTCTTCTTTGGCAGTAAGCTCTAAAGAAGCAGGAATAGTAATGTCTGTACGTTTACAGATAGTCGCCATAACATTAACGGTTTCTAATGGGTATTTACCTTTAGCACTTTCGCCTGAAAGCATGACTGCATCAGTTCCGTCAATAATGGCATTTGCCACGTCACCCGCTTCAGCACGAGTAGGGCGTGGGTTTTTAATCATAGAGTCAAGCATTTGAGTTGCAGTAATAACAGGTTTAGAAGCTTTATTACATTTTTGAATCATCATTTTTTGAGCAAAAATAACTTCTTCAACCGCAATTTCCACACCTAAATCACCACGAGCAACCATGATACCGTCAGACGCTTCCAAAATTTCATCAAAATTATCTAATCCTTCTTGGTTTTCAATTTTAGAGATAATTTTAATCTCTTCACCGCCATGAGATTTCAAATGTGCGCGAATATCTTCAACATCTGAGCGTTTACGAATAAATGACGCAGCGATAAAATCAACACCTTGTTCACAACCAAAAATAAGGTCATTTTTATCTTTTTCTGCAAGTGCCGGTAATTTTATTGAAACACCAGGTAAATTAATACCTTTGTTTTCACCTAAATCACCATTATTCAATACGGTACAGATGACTTCGTTGCCTTTTATTTCTTTGACTTCCATCGCAATTAAGCCATCATCAACAAGAACGCGATTACCCACTTTAAGATCTTGAGCAAAACCTTTATATGTTACAGCTACGCGCTCAGCGTTCCCAATGACTGTTTCGTCAGTTGTGAATGTGAATGTTTGACCTGCAACTAGTGAAACGTCATTCCCACCTTCCAATTTAATTGTACGAATTTCAGGACCTTTAGTATCAAGCATAATTGCTGCTTTTAAACCTGTTTCTTGCATGACTTCACGTAGGTTTTTGATACGATTTCCATGTTCTTCATAATCACCATGGGAAAAGTTCAAACGCATTACGTTCATGCCTGCATTTAATAACTTAGCTAGCATTTCTTTTGATTCTGATTTTGGTCCAATAGTACAAACGATTTTTGTCTTTTTCATAATATTATCTACTAGTTGTTAAGGTTGAAGTTTAATTTTAAATAAACTGTTTTTAATTATGTTCACGCAAAAAAAAACCAATGCCCATGCATTGGTATATAATAAGTTAGCAGTAACCCAAAAAGTTACTTGTATTAACTGCAATCTTTGAAAAATTAAATATTTTCATCAAAAAATATATATCCTTAAAAATCTGTGTTTATTATAGTCTTAACCACACTTTAAATAAAGTTTTTTATCAAAAAAACTAGATTATATTTGACGAAAACAAAAGAAGAATCATCCTAATTAACGAATACAAATGGCAAGATGTTCTTAACGACATTCATTGCTATTACATCAGATCTTTAAGTTGATAAATGAGTTCATTGCTTTCATTTTTCAATGTCAATTGATCTTTGTTCAAGCTGACTTTTGCACCTTCTGTAATCATTTGGGTAATAATGCCATCTAACTTATCTAATTGTTCATCATTACAAAGCATCTTTGTCATACCAACGCCTGCACCTTTGATTGTTTCATTTTCTAAGGTGACTTTTGCGACAAATCGGTTACACATTTTTCCAGTAATATTCATATTTTCGCCAAACTCAAGTTCTGCAGCTTTATCTGAAGAAACATCTTGTCCATTCGCTTTTACCAATACAAAATGGTGATGTAACAAATCTTCAGCTTTGATTTTATTTGATTCTCCACATCCAGTTACTACTAAAGCTCCTACAAATAATGATGTTAATAGTAATGTCTTTTTCATCTTAACTCCTAATGATAGTTTAAATTTGTTATAATAGATTTAATTAAAATTACTTACAAATATTTTACTCTTTATGTTATCTCAACAGCAAATTAAATTTCTAGAATCAATGACTTTCTTAGACAAGCATAAAATATTGAAGCTTGCTAAGAATAATCAAGATCTAGCAAAAATCAATTTAGCGGTAACTCAAGCTGTTTCACATTATCAAGCAAGATTGACGTCTTTACCTGCACAGATTGAATATCCGTCTAATTTACCTGTGGCTGAAAAAAAATCAGAAATTTACCATGCGATTCAGCAGCACCAAGTGGTAATTATTGCAGGTGAAACAGGTTCCGGTAAAACAACACAAATTCCTAAAATCTGTTTAGAATTAGGTTTAGGTGTAAAAGGATATATTGGACATACCCAACCAAGGCGGCTTGCAGCCCGTTCTGTCGCTAATCGCATAGCGGAAGAGTTAAATACCGAAATAGGGCAGTTAGTCGGTTATAAAGTCAGATTTTCTGATCAGGTTAGTGATACCACATTGATAAAATTAATGACTGATGGCATTTTGCTGGCTGAAATTCAAAAAGATAAACTTTTATTGCAATACGATACTATCATTATTGATGAAGCTCATGAACGTAGTCTTAATATTGATTTTATTTTGGGATATCTGAAACAATTGTTACCTAAACGCCCTGATTTGAAAGTGATCATAACGTCTGCAACCATTGATGTTGAGCGATTTTCTAACCATTTTAATCATGCGCCTATTATAGAAGTATCTGGAAGAACCTATCCTGTCGAGGTACGATATCGTCCGCCAATATATGATAACGAAGATGATAAAGAGATTAACAAAAATAGTGATTTTCAACCTATCATTGATGCAATTGATGAGTTATCAAAAGAGAATTCAGGTGATATTTTAATATTTTTAACTGGTGAGCGAGAAATACGTGATTTAGCCGATACACTAAACAAGCTTGAATTACGTCATACCGATATATTACCGTTATACGCTAGGTTATCTGCTTCCGAGCAAAACCGTATTTTTCAACCACATTCTAAACGACGCATTGTGCTTGCTACCAATGTAGCGGAAACTTCATTAACCGTACCCGGAATTAAATATGTCATCGATCCTGGATTGGCCAGAATAAGTCGCTACAGTTATCGAACTAAAGTTCAACGTTTACCGATTGAACCTATATCGCAGGCTTCAGCTAATCAACGAAAAGGTCGATGTGGACGTACTTCAGATGGTATTTGTATTCGTCTTTATGATGAACAAGATTTTTTATCTCGCCCTGAATTTACCGACCCTGAAATCTTACGTACAAATCTTGCTTCTGTCATATTACAAATGACATCGTTAGGTTTGGGTGATATAGCTGCTTTTCCTTTTGTCGAGGCTCCCGATTCAAAATATATTCGTGATGGAATTCGTTTATTAGAAGAACTTGGTGCCATATTCACCAAGCATCATCAATACCATTTAACTCAAATAGGCAAAATTTTGGCACAATTACCGATTGATCCTAGATTAGCCAGAATGTTAGTTGAAGCAAGACGATTAGGTTGCACTAAAGAAGTTATGATAGTAACCGCAGCGTTGTCAATTCAAGACCCAAGAGAACGCCCTTTTGATAAACAACAGGCTTCTGATGAGAAGCACAAACGTTTTGCAGATAAAGATTCAGATTTTATTTCTCTTATTAATTTATGGAATTATATTCAAGAGCAACAAATCCTGTTATCGGGTAATCAGTTTAGAAAGTTATGCCCGAAAGAGTATTTGAATTATCTCCGCATTCGTGAATGGCAAGACGTTTATACTCAAATTCGTCAGACCATTAAACAATTATCTTTTCCAATCAATAGTCAACCCGCAGATTATCGATCATTACATGTGGCTTTATTAAGTGGTCTACTTTCACATATTGGTTTAAAAGAGATTGAAAGAAACGAATACCTTGGTGCTCGAAATATCAAGTTTGCCATTTTTCCAAATTCAGTGTTATTTAAAACTCAACCTAAATGGTGCGTTGCCAGTGAGCTTGTTGAAACCAGCCGACTATGGGGGAGAACAGTAGCTAAAATTGATGCAGAATGGATTGAACCCATAGCTAAACATTTAGTGAAATACAGCTATAGTGAACCTAGGTGGTCAAAAAAACAGGGCACTACAATTGCAAATGAAAAAGTGACATTATTTGGATTGCCTATAGTCCAAAATCGAATTGTAAATTACAGCCAGATAGATCCTGTGTTATCCCGTCACTTTTTTATAAGACATGCTTTGGTAGAAGGGGATTGGTTTACTAATCATAAATTTTATAAACTAAACCAAAAGTTGATTAATGAAGTCGAAGATCTTGAACACAAATCCCGTCGTCAAGACATTTTAATCGATGATGATCAGTTATTTGATTTCTATGATCAGCGTATTGATAAATCAATTGTTTCAGTTAAACATTTTGACAATTGGTGGAAGCAAAAGCAAAAAACTTCACCTGATTTTCTCAATTTTGAAAAACAGATGTTAATTAACCAATCAGCACAATTGATTGATTTAACTCAGTTCCCTGATTATTGGTATCAAGATCAATTCAAACTGCCTCTTAATTATGAGTTTGATTTAGGTAATAACCGTGACGGTGTCACTGTTAGAATTCCTATTGATATATTGAATCAAATCAAAAATGATGGATTTGACTGGCAAGTACCCGGTTTTAGAAAAGAATTGATAGTATCCCTTATTAAATCATTACCTAAGTCTTTACGGCGCAGTTTGGTTCCTGCACCTAATTATGCTGAAGCATTCTTAAGTAGAGTAACATCGATCAAACATCCCTTACTTGAAACATTAGAGCATGAATTTCGAAAAATGACGGGGGTTCAAATTACTCATGAGGATTGGCAGTGGGATCAAGTTCCAAATTATTTAAGAATTACCTTTAGCATTATAGATAATCAAGGTAATGAAATGGCTCATGGCAAAGATCTTAATCTTTTAAAAGAGCAATTAAAAGCTAAAATACAATCAGCATTATCCTCATTGACTACTAAAAAATCAGCAAATCCAATTGAATTAAATAACCTAACCGATTGGACATTTGGTACGCTACCGGCTATTTATGAAGAAAAACAAAAAAATTACACAGTCAAAGCATATCCAGCCATTGTAGATGATCATAAATCAGTCAGTATTAAGTTAGTCGATAATCAAATCGAGCAACAGCGATTAACTAAACTTGGTTTAAGACGTCTTCTCATGATAAATATTCCTTCACCAATCAAATATTTACATGAAAAGTTACCGAATAAATCTAAATTAGGTCTCTATTTTAACTCATTTGGTACTGTACTCGATCTTATTGATGATTGTATAGCCTGTGGCATTGACTATTTGATTGGAAAGAATAATAAACTTATTCAAACTGCTGAGCAGTATCAACAATTACTTGAATATATAAAAGCGAATATTAACCAAGTTGTGGTTGATATAGCCAAACAAGTAGAAGCCATCTTAACACTTCATTTTAATATTAATAAAAGGTTGAAAGGGCGTGTCGATTTATCTTTAGCTTTTGCCTTATCTGATATTAAAAATCAGCTTAATCATTTAGTCTATAAGGGGTTTGTTGCACAATCAGGTTACCACAGATTAAATGATATCTATCGATATTTATCCGCAATTGAAAAACGAATTGAAAAATTAATGCTTAATACGGCAAAAGATAGACAATCAATGAATATTATTGAGGAAATTCAGAATTATTATCATCACTTTTTAAGTAGCCTTTCAAAAAATCAGAAATTAGATAATCGTGTTCTTGAAATACGCTGGATGATAGAAGAGTTAAGAGTTAACTTATTTGCACAGCAGATGGGCACTCCTTATCCAATATCAGCTAAAAGAATTAAACAACAGATTGAGTTGATAAAATCAGAATTATAATAAATTAGCCTATTAGAGAAGGGCGCTAATGCGCCCAAATTAAAGATTAACGATATAAGTCAACAAACACGGTAATATTAGGGCCATTTGTATCTTGTGCAATTCTAGCAATATGATAATACTTGGCACCAGCTTCTATCGCTCTTTTACCTGCTTGATATGAAATTTCCTGATCTGTGACATAATAGCCACGGAATTTTATTGTATTGAAAGGAACCATTTTAGCTGCTGTTCCATCATTTAATTCTTGAATTTTACGACCATCCGAAAGAGTGACAGTGTAACGATTTACGCGCTGTGGTTCGCTCATAACTTCAGGTTTTTCTGAAGTAGGAGTATTAGTTTGTGCTGTTGTAATAGTCGTTGTAGTCGAATTAGTAGAAGAAGCAGTATCGATAACTTTGACTTTGTTATTAAATTTATCAGCATAAAACTTTTCATTAAATGCAGATGGTGAATAATACCCCGGTCTTTCAACCTGCATTGCGGCTTCGCCACCTTGGGCTAAAGCTAATTGTCCTGCTTCGGAATCATAAGGGATTGCATTTTCAGGTTGAAGTTTACGCTCTGGTGCATCTTTCTTAAATAAATAGGCAACAACCTGCAAATTACTTCCTAATTCTGAACGATTATCAATATAGTAAGCATAAGCACCTTTGTTTAAAGCTTCTTTTGCAATTGATTGATTAATATCATATTCACTTGGGAAATAACCACGAATACGAACAATATCATAAGGTTCTAGACGAATAGCTTTAGATTTAGGGTATTCGTAGACTCCACCAAATTGGCGAAAGCTGTCATTTTTCTCTTCGGCTTTAGGTGCATTAGCTTTGTACAATTTAGCATAAACAATACGCAAAGTATCATTAGAAGGGCTGATATTTGTCGTTGTAATATAGAAAGACGCAGCACCTTCTTTGTCTGCTGCTTTAGACATAGCCAACACATAATCGCTATCAGTATAAAATGCACCTCGAACAGAAATTTGTTTGAAAGACTGCAAGTTGCTTGCTTGTTCTTCAGTTAACTGCTGAGCCGCATAAGAATACATAGGAACAAATGTAACCATAGCAGCAATAAGTGTTTTCTTTAAACTCGTCATATTCTATAAACCTTACAATTTTTAAATCGTATATTAAATATTTGTTATTTTAACATAAAAAAATCAGTTACCTAAACTTATTAGCGCATTTAAATTTTTAATGAAAATATATCTGCCTTTAACGTGTAAAATATCTTGTTCTTGTAGTTTCGACAAAATTCGGCTTACGGTTTCAATCGTTAAACCTAAATAATTTGCTATATCACTACGGCTCATAGATAACTTTATGTTTAGTGATGTGTGACCACGATTTTCATATCTTCTATAAAGAGAATATATAAAATAGGCTAGGCGTTCATCAGCCTTTTTCTGAGAATAACATAAAATTAATTTTTGATAGTTATAAATGTCATTACTTAATAACCTAAATATCATGCTTCTGACACAAGCATTTGATTCAACTAAAGACATTAGTTCTTCATAACGCAATTCACAAGCTAAAGTATTAGTAAGCGCTTTAATGTTGTTATTATATATTTTAGTTGATATAGAATCCAGTCCAACAATATCACCAGGTAGATAAAAGCCATTAATCTGTTCTTTATTGTCTGATGTTGTCACATAGGTTTTTACAGCACCAGAATGAATAATAAAAAACCGAGTAAAATCAGTGCTCTTGGATACTATGAGTTCATCTTTAGCATAAGTCTTTTTACGTTCCAAAACATTATTTAAAGTATTATTTAATAACATTGGTAGACATAAAGAGCCTATACTGCATAATTCGCAAGGAACTGAATAACTTTTTGATCGTATATTCTTATTGGTAGTTTGCATAATAAATTAATCATTAATCCAAGTTCAGTTCTAGCCAAGAGTAACATATTTTTATGATAAAACAACAATTGGCCAATTCATATAGTTTAAATTATTAATCAACAAAACGTTCATTTAGTTTAAATTAACAGAAGGCAAGCATTAAAATAAGCATAATAATGAAAAGTATTAATAGGTGTTGGCAATTATATACTAAAGATAATCGATTTTATATTATGATATTGACTATCACTCTAAAAGGTTAAATTACGGTTTGATCTGATAGTTAAAGAACTTTTAATCAATTTTGAATTGAAAGTAGGGTTTAGCAAAACGGAGATATAACTGAAAATCATTTTAAGTTCGTAATAATGATCGTATTTAACATAATATACATTATCCAAATCTTATCCAATTGATTAAAAACAATAAAAATCTAAAATATTTTTCATTCATATGGTTATAATGTTCATGAAGAATAGGGCGTTATATAAGATTTATAAGTAAAAATTAAATCTAGTTCAATGATTTATAATTACGAATTCAAGTTAATTTTTTAAAGCTCACTTATTAATTTATTATAGAATACCCAACTGGCTAAATACAATCCGTTAAATCATAAAAAATAAGCCTTTATGTTTACCATCAAAAAATACAAGCACAATAAATATCATGATAACAGCCAAAATAATTCTAAATTTTCTTTTTTTAAAAAGTTTTTCAATCGTGTTATTTAGATAAGTTCTATCAACATAACTCATATATAATATCAAAATAACCAATAAAACAGCTATTGGAACAGCTAAAACCATATCATTATTAATTGTCATATTTTTGTTTAACTCATTATCTATATCTAACTATAAATGCAATTACCCGGAATTCTTTTTCTTAAAAATAATTGAAACGTTTATCGTAAAATCACTGTCAAAATTACCAAACCTTAAAACGATTTAATCAAAATCCTAATCCTAAATAATAATGTAACATTTATTATCTAGAACGCATAACAAAATTTATACAGATATGTTTTCACATTATTGGGGATTATCAAACTATAAACGATTAAATGAATTACATGATGAATTTTTAAATTTAGATAAAAAACTGGCGGTTAATGCGATGGATTTTGAAACTATCAGCGAACAATTAATAAGGTGTGGCGTAGTAGAAACCACACGTTCAGCAAATACTACTGCAATGTATGCGATTCAATTGGCGCATGGACAAACATTTGATTTTAACAAATCACAGGTTCAAATACACAGAGCACGTTTGAGAAAAATCGGCATCGACATTGCACAGCGTTGCAATCTGGCAAAATTCAGCCCGATTTCAGTTCGAGAAATTCGACAGGTTACGGTATCTGATTGTCCAATTCCTGATTGGTACAAAATGCCACAGATATTTAAATTAGCGTCATAAATTGGTTAGCTGAATGATGAAAATTCACGTACGTTTATCGTGGTGCGGATAATGTATATTATGTTAAATAATATTTATTGTTTAGGAATCCATAAATTCTGTTATTTTATATGATGATAATACTATTTGTTGCCATACTGCGTTATAACCTATTCCTAATTAACATCAACATTCATACTTTAGCATTTAACATTTTTTGCCAAAATTTCTAAAGTTGAATGTTTATTTGACACCAAAAATTATTTGAAATAAATGTATTGAAATTTGAATGAACCAAAACCAAAGCATTTTTATTTAGATATGAAAATAATTTCGCTTCCTGACAATGGCATTTTTAAAACATGATTTTTAATTTTACCCCAAATTTGCATTTCACATGCTTTACAGTTAAATTTCAAAAGGAGCTCTTCATTATTATTTTGTATTAACTTCATTGGTGTCACTTTTGTTTTGACACCTTGAATACCTTTAGCTTGTTTTGGACATAAATTGAACGCAAATCGCAAACAGTGTTTTGTTATCATCAAAGGAACATCATCTTTAATTTCATGAGCTTCATATGCGCTTTCTATTAATTGAACACCATGTTGTTTATAAAACTCACGGGCTTTATGATTATACACATTAGCTAAATAAGTTAATTGATTATCGGGGTAAATTGGTTTTGGATTAGTTTCAGGCTTACGCTTATTGGTTTGGTAGCTTGCTAACCTTGCTGAAGTTAATTTTTCAATAATGTCTCGTCTGAATTGATTAAGTTGACTGCTGGGAATAAAATAAATTATCGATAAATCGATAATAAGCTCAGACAAATAATAAATAGTTTGCCCAAGTTTAGATAGATTATCTTGAATATTTTTTAACGCTTTATCAGTTTGATTCGCCAAATCAAATTGACCAATCAGATCTAATTCGACACAAATACCCTCCTCACTTTTGGCTTTCAACTGAATTCCATGATCGATATTAGACAACACAAACGAAACACCAATACGACGATCGCTTGAATCTTTGAGTAAGTTTTGTTGCCATAAATGATCTAAATTACGATTAACAATAAAAGGCAATTTGATGGTATTAAGCGATTTGGGAATTTCATTAGGATAAACCCGATATTGATTAGCACCTAATTTATCGACTTTATCTGCTCGAAATCCAAACACTTCTCGTTTAATGAGGACATTTAGACCATCACCATTAGTTAACATTTTTTCAGATTTAATATCAATATACTGAGCGGTTACATTAGTTATTTCACCAATTTGTAATCCAATAAATTTTGGCGACTCAAAAGCACCAATGTCAGGTTTTCGACCAGTAACAAAATAGTCTGTATTACCACGGTTAAATGTTCGTTTGGGATCTGGTGTAAAAAAGTATTCTGTTTTGCCACTAGAAGCAGCCGTTAAATTCGATGAATTTGAAAGGATGTTATCCAATTTTTGTCGATAATGTGCAGTAATATTTTTTACATAAGTTAAATCTTTATAACGCCCTTCTATCTTAAACGATCTTACACCAGCTTGGATTAGCGATTCTAAATTATCTGATTGATAATTGTCTTTCATCGATAACAAATGCTTTTCGTAAGCAACAACACGTCCTTGATCATCTTTTAAAGTAAAAGGCAATCGGCAAGCCTGTGAGCAATCTCCACGATTAGCACTACGCCCAGTTTGCGCATGTGAAATATAGCATTGCCCGGAAAAAGCGACACATAACGCACCATGAATAAAAAACTCTATTTTTGCATCTATTTGCTTAAAAATAGTCGTAATTTCATTTAAGTTTAATTCACGTGCTAATACAATTTGCGAAAAACCAACATCGGATAAAAACTTTGCCTTTTCTGGCGTTCGAATATCCATTTGCGTACTGGCATGTAAGTCGATTGGTGGAATATCTAAATTTAAAATACCCATATCTTGCACGATTAACGCATCAACGCCTGCATGATAGAATTGCCAAATTAATTGTCTTGCAGATTCTAATTCATTATCATGAAGTATCGTATTTAACGTAACAAAAACTTTAGCGTAATAACGATGTGCAAATTCAACTAATTTTGCAATATCACTAACCGAATTTCCTGCATTATGACGAGCGCCAAAACTAGGCCCGCCTATATATACAGCATCTGCACCATGTAAAATTGCCTGCATCGCAATTTCAATATTTTTTGCAGGACTTAGTAATTCTAATTGGTTTTTATTCTGATATTGATCCATCTGTGACATCGTTTATTCTCAAAAATACTTCAAATTTTAGTGTTTTAATTTATTGACAAGCGTTATAGTGAATTCACTAAGACTTGTCAATAATAACAGGGTAATACTTTTATTTAATAAAATGTTAATTTGTGATTTCTATTTAAGATAATGTCGTGCTTTTAAAGCCGCTATACGTTTGTCTAATGGCGGATGAGACATAAATAATTCTGAAATTTTGATTTTTTTCGCACCATTTATACAAAATGCCATTATCGATGAATCTTCTTTAGGTTCGTAACTTGTTTTTAACTTTTCTAACGCTGCAATCATTTTATTTGCACCTACCAATTTTGCCGAACCAGCATCAGCATGAAATTCACGGTGACGTGAAAACCACATAGTAATAATACTTGCCAAAATACCAAAAATGGTTTCAAAGACCATAACAATTAGATAATAAATCATTTGGGAAGATCCTCGATTACGTTCATCCATGGCTTGAGTTGCCAATGAAGCTAATAGTCTGGATATAAAAATAACAAATGTATTAATTACACCCTGTAATAAAGTCATTGTAACCATATCTCCATTAGCGATGTGACTCATTTCATGTGCAATGACAGCTTCTGCTTCATCCTGTGACATCATACTTAATAAACCTGAGCTAACGGCAACCAATGAACTATTTTTACTTGCTCCTGTAGCAAATGCATTCATATCATTAGCTTCATAAATAGCCACATCTGGCATTTTTAAACCAAGCTGTTCAGCTTGATGATGAACAATATTTAATAACCATTGTTCTTGAGCATTGGCCGCACGTTTAATCAGTTTTCCTTTAACCGATTTTAATGCTATTGTTTTAGAGAATAAAAGAGATATATATGAACCACCAAAGCCAAATATACCTGCAAAAATCAATAATCCTAAAGTACTGTGAGCATCTACCCCCAATATACTTAGGATAATACCAAAGACAAACAATACTGCTAAGTTAGTCAGTATAAATAGCCCTACTCGCATCATAAATCTACTCCATATTGTTTTTAGCTTTTAATAAAAAAGCCTAGAAAATTGCCTATTATATTAATTCAACAAAAATACTTCTTTCTATTAGATAGGATGGCTATATGTTGTTATATAGAATGATCAGTTAGTTAGTTTTATTTTTGAAAAGATTAAAGCATTGCAGATAGTTTGGAGGAGACCCTATCAGCCACATCCCACACACATATTTTTTACTTTGGCTGCTTCCTTCCGGACCTGACCTGATGAGCAAAGAAATGTTGCAAGAGGACCCATAGAGCCTCCATTGAGGAGGTCGTATTATGCTTGAATCAATTAATTAATACAAACATTTTTTTAATAAAAAAAATTGAACGACCTTTCTTTAATCAATCAAAAAAAGGTCGTTTAATTATCACACGAATACTTACCTAACTTTTAAAGCGTTAGGTTTTTTTCTACGCGATCTCTAAATTTAATTCCTGGTCTAAAGGTAACAACCCGACGAGCAGAGATATCTACACTTTCACCCGTTTTTGGATTTCGACCCGGTCGTGAATTTTTATCACGAATAGTGAAATTACCAAACCCAGATAATTTAACAGGTTCCCCTTTTTCTAAAGCCACTCGTATCTCTTCAAAAAAAAGTTCAACAAGGACTTTAGCTTCTTGACGATCAATATTAAATTTATCGGCAAGACGATCTGCAATATCAGCTTTAGTTAATGTCATAATTATTATTCTCTTAATAGGGCTTTGAAACGAATTTGTAAAGCAGTAACACACCTGCTTACAATGTTTGTTATATCTTCTTCTTCAAGTGTACGTGATTTGTCTTGTAAAATCAAACTGATAGCAAGGCTTTTTTCATCATCCTTAATGTTATCGCCTTGATAAACATCAAACAGATTAACTTTGATAAGTTGCTCACCACCAGCCTTTTTACACTCAGAAATAATATCTGCTGCTGGAATTGTATTTGAAACGACAATAGCAATATCTCGTTTATTTGACGGATATTTTGATACGTCCTGAGCCGACGGTACCTTTTTGTTATTAATTTTAGCTAAATTTATTTCAAAAACAAGCGTTTTACCATTTAAAGATAATTTTTTTTCAATTTCTGGATGCAAAACACCTAAATAACCAATAATTTCATCATTTACAAAAATAGCGGCACTTTGTCCTGGATGTAAAGCAGACAAATTAGATTTTTCATAGCGTACGTCTTGAGCACATCCTAGAATCGAAAATATTGACTCAATATCCCCTTTTAGATCATAAAAATCAACAGCTTTTTTAGGTAATGTCCAATGTTCTTCATATAAATTACCCGTAATTACACCCGATAACATTTGTTCCTGACGAACACCAAATTCACTTTTATCGTCTGGAATAAAGCGTAAGCCAGTTTCAAACAATCTAATTCTTGATTGTTGTCGGTTTTGATTATATAACACTGCGCCTAATAATCCAGTCCATAGTGATAAACGCATAACTGACATTTCACTTGAAATAGGATTAGGTAAGTGAATTTGGTTTAAATTGGGATGCAAAATTTGTTGTACTTTTGGATCAACAAAACTGTAAGTTACAGCTTCTTGATAACCTTTATCAACTAATAAATCTTTTATTCTAGCTAATGAAATTTGACCTTCTGGTTTTGGCTGCATGACAGACTCAATGTTTAGGTTGGCGTTTGGAATATTGTTATATCCATAAATACGCGCCACTTCCTCAACGAGATCTTCTTCTATCTGTATATCAAAACGCCAACTTGGTGCTTCAACTGACCAAATTTCATTTTTATAATTAACTTTACATCCAAGTCTTTCTAAAATATCAGTGATTTTTTGTGTATCAATTGTATAACCAATTATGCTATCAATTTTATTACGGCGTAGTTGTATGTTAGCTGATTTTGGCAATTCAGTTGAACTGGTTTTGTCAATAATCGGTCCGACCTCACCGCCACAAATATCGAGGATAAGTTGTGTTGCTCTTTCCATCGCAATGCTTTGTAAAGCTGGATCAACTCCTCTTTCATACCGATGAGACGCTTCAGTATGCAGACCATATTCACGAGCTTTCCCGGTAATAGCTAATGGTGCAAAGAAGGCCGATTCAAGAAAAATATCTTTCGTCGATTGAGTCACACCAGATTTTTCTCCGCCCATGATACCGGCTAAGGCAAGTATTTTATCATGATCCGCAATAACTAAAGTTTGATCATTCAATTCAGTTTCATTGCCATTAAGTAAAATAACTTTTTCACTTTTTCGAGCATATCTCACAATAATGCCCTTTTCTATTTCGGCAAGATCAAATGCATGCATTGGATGACCAAGCTCTAACAAAACAAAATTTGTTATATCGACAACCGCATCAATAGACCGTATTCCACCACGACGTAATTTTTCTTTCATCCAAAGTGGGGTTAATGCGTTTACATTGATATTTTTGATAACACGCCCTAAATAACGAGGCGCAGCTTTAGGCTCATCAATTTGGATTGATAATGTATCTGAAATTGTTGCAGGCACGCTTTCAACTTGAAGTGATTTCATTGGAATATTGTTCACTGCTGAAATATCACGAGCGACACCAATGATTCCAAAACAATCAGCTCTATTTGGCGTTACACTGATGTCAATTGAAACATCGTTAAGATTCAGGTATTCACGAATATCTTGCCCTAAAGGAGCATCATCAGGTAATTCAATTATGCCATTATGATCGTCCGTTATTCCAAGTTCTGAATAAGAGCAGAGCATCCCTTCTGATGGTTCACCTCGCAATTTTGCGGCTTTAATTTTAAAATCACCGGGTAAAATTGCACCAACAGTTGCACAAGCAACAGTTAATCCTTGACGACAATTTGGAGCACCACAAACAATATCGAGTAATTCTGGTTTTCCAATATCTACTTTGGTAACTCTTAGCTTATCTGCATTTGGATGTTGCTTACATTCAACAACTTTCCCGACTACAACTCCCGAAAAGTTACCGGCCACTTCCTCAACATCATCAACTTCTAAGCCTGCCATGGTTAATTGATCGGCTAAGGTATCGCTACTTATTTCTGGATTGATCCATTCACGTAGCCAACTTTCACTAAATTTCATGTTTTGATCTCCAGAATTAATTAAATTGCTTTAAAAAACGTAAGTCATTCTCAAAGAAAGAACGTAAATCAGTGACACCGTAACGTAACATGGTTAATCTTTCGATTCCCATACCAAAGGCAAAACCACTATATACGTCTGGATCGATACCTACATTTCGTAAGACATTAGGATGTACCATTCCGCACCCTAATACTTCTAACCATTTACCATTTTTAGCTTTAATATCAACTTCGGCAGAAGGTTCGGTAAACGGAAAATAAGCGGGTCTAAAACGAATTTCCATATTATCTTCAAAAAAGCAGTGAAGAAAATCATGTAATAGCCCTTTCAAATGGGTAAAACTAATATTTTTATCAACTAATAGCCCTTCCATTTGGTGGAACATTGGTGTATGAGTTTGATCGTAATCATTACGATAAGTTCTGCCCGGTGCAATAATTCGAATTGGTGGTTTTTGATTTTCCATGGTACGAATCTGTACGGTAGAAGTTTGAGTACGTAATAAACGTTTAGCATCAAACCAAAAAGTATCATGATCTGCTCTAGCAGGATGGTGAGCAGGGATATTTAATGCATCAAAATTATGATAATCATCTTCAATTTCTGGACCTGTTTCAACAACAAACCCGAGTTCACCAAAAAACTCAACTAAACGATGAATCGTTTTGGTGACAGGATGTAGGCCACCGAGTTCAAGTGTTTTACCTGGTAAAGTGATATCAATTGTTTCATTGGCAAGCTTCGCATCAAGAGCTTGACGCTCTAAGAAACTTCGTTTTTGATTTAATAATTCGACAACTTCTTGTTTAGCATCATTAATTTTTTGACCTACAGCTGGTCGCTCTTCCGCAGGAACATCACGTAATGAAGCCATTTGTAACGTAAAATAGCCTTTTTTACCAAAATATTCCACTCGGATCTGTTCGATCATATTAATGTCATCAGCACTTTCAATAGCGGATTTGGCATTGCTTACCAGTTCAACTAATTGAGACATAAAATTCTCCTGCTTATTGTTCATTACATAAAAAAAGCCTCTTTCTGAGGCTTTTATAATTATCTTTCGTTTTTCATTTGCCTCACGAATGCATATCGTCATTAAAGCTAAAAAAGAAACGAAAAATAATTAATATCATCATTAATTCACTTTGTTAAAATAACTATTGCTATCCATAACGATAAAAGCCGAGATAACTCGGCTCTTATAAAGCAATTATAGTGCAGCTTTTGCTTTTTCGACTAATGCAGCAAATGCATTTTTGTCGAATACAGCAATATCAGCAAGAATCTTACGATCGATTTCAATTGATGCTTTCTTTAATCCATTGATGAAACGGCTATAAGAAAGACCACATTGACGAGCTGCGGCATTGATACGTACAATCCATAATTGACGGAATTGACGTTTACGTTGACGACGGTCACGATAAGCATATTGTCCAGCTTTGATTACCGCTTGGAAAGCAACACGATATACACGTGAACGAGCTCCGTAATACCCTTTTGCTTGTTTTAAAATTTTCTTGTGACGTGCACGAGCAATAACACCACGTTTAACACGAGCCATAAATAATATCCTCTAAATAATTAACCAATAAATTAAGCGTATGGAACACACGCTACAACTAAACCTAAATCACCTTTTGACACAGTTGTCAAACCACGTAAATGACGTTTACGTTTGGTTGATTTTTTAGTTAGGATATGACTCTTGTTAGCTTGCTTATGCTTGAAGCCACCAGAAGCTGTTTTTTTAAAGCGCTTTGCTGCGCCTTTTACTGTTTTAATTTTAGGCATTTTACTAATTCCTACTTCGCATTGTTAATGACAATGAAAAAATGGTGTAATTCTCAATAAAATTAAGAATTAGCTTGATGAACCATTATTTCTTCTTCGGCGCAAGCACCATGATCATTTGACGACCTTCAATCTTAGTTGGATAAGATTCAATCGTTGCCAAATCAGCTAAGTCTTCTTTAATGCGATCAAGCATTTCAGTCCCTAACTGCTGGTGAGCCATTTCACGTCCACGGAAACGTAGCGTGACTTTAGCTTTATCGCCATCTTCAAGAAAGCGTATCAGGCTGCGGAGTTTTACCTGATAGTCGCCTTCGTCTGTACCAGGTCGGAATTTAATTTCCTTAACCTGAACAACCTTTTGCTTCTTCTTCTGTTCTTTTGTTGCTTTACTTTTTTCATAGAGGAACTTGCCATAATCCATAATTCGACAAACAGGTGGTTCTGCATTAGGGCTTATTTCAACTAAATCTAAAGCAGCTTCTTCAGCTTGTTTTAAAGCTTCATCCAAGCTAACAATACCGAGCTGTTCACTATCGACGCCGGTTAATCTCACCTCGCGAGCAGTAATTTCATCATTGATTTTATGCGCACGTGTTGACTGAATTCGTTTACTGACTTTAATATCTCATTCCTCCAAATTAATTTATCTTTAATTCATCTGTTCTAATGAACGACTATGAATTTCGTTAAGCAACAATTCTATAACATGTTTCACTTCAAAGCTACCAAGATCTTTACCTTGACGCGTTCGAACTGATATTTTACCTGATTCCATCTCTTTGTCACCACAGACAAACATATAAGGAACACGTTTTAGAGTATGCTCGCGGATTTTAAACCCAATTTTCTCATTTCTCAAGTCTGCTTTTGCTCTAATTCCAACTTTTTGCAGTTTCTCGGTCAATTGTTTAGCATATTCAGCTTGATTATCGGTAATATTGATAACTGCAACTTGCAATGGTGCTAACCAAGTAGGGAAGAATCCCGCACAGTTTTCTGTCAAAATTCCCATAAAACGTTCCATTGATCCTAAAATTGCGCGGTGAATCATGACAGGAACATGACGCTCATTATCTTCACCCACGTAAGTTGCATCTAAACGCTCTGGTAACATAAAGTCAAGCTGAACTGTTCCGCATTGCCATGCACGACCTAAACAATCGTGTAAAGTAAATTCGATTTTTGGTCCGTAGAAAGCACCTTCACCCGGTAAATATTCAAATTCTATGCCATTTTCAGTTAAACACTCAGCTAAGTCTTTTTCTGCTAAATCCCATGTTTCATCTTTACCAATTCGTTTTTCCGGACGAGTTGATAATTTTACAGTTATGTCTGTAAAGCCAAAAGTACTATAAGTATCATAAACCATTTTGATACAGCTATTTACTTCACTACGAATTTGACTTTCTGTACAGAAGATATGGGCATCATCTTGGGTAAAACCACGAACACGCATTAAACCATGTAAAGATCCAGAAGGTTCATTACGATGACAACTACCAAATTCAGCCATACGTAATGGTAAATCACGATAAGATTTTAAACCTTGATTAAAAATTTGAACATGTCCCGGACAGTTCATTGGTTTAATACAGTATTCTCGATTTTCAGAAGAGGTAACAAACATTAATTCTTTATAGTTACCCCAATGTCCTGTCTTTTCCCATAAAACACGATCCATCATAAAAGGGCCTTTCACTTCTTGATAATCGTATTCTTTTAATTTGGTACGAACAAATACTTCAAGCTCACGGAAAATAATCCAACCGTCATTATGCCAAAACACCATTCCTGGCGCTTCTTCTTGCATATGGTAAAGATCAAGCTGCTTACCGATTTTACGATGATCCCGTTTAGCCGCTTCTTCTAAAAATTGCAGATAACTATCTAATTGTTTTTTATCTGCCCAAGCTGTGCCATAAATGCGTTGTAACATTTTATTATCACTGTTACCACGCCAATAAGCGCCAGCAACTTTTTGTAATTTAAAATGGTGGCAAAAACGCATATTAGGAACATGAGGACCGCGGCACATGTCAATATACTCTTCATGATGATAAAGTGCTGGAGTAGAATCTTTAGGAATATTTTCATCTAAGATTGCAATTTTATAAGGTTCACGTCGTTCCCAAAAAACCTCTCTTGCTCGTTCCCAGCTCACCACTTCTTTTTTTACTTCATAATCTTTTTTGGCCAATTCATGCATACGTTTTTCTAATGCATCAAGATCTTCCTGAGTTAAAGAGTGATCTAGATCGACGTCATAATAGAAGCCATTATCAATTGTTGGCCCAATTGCCATTTGCGTATTTGGCCATAGCTGTTTTATTGCATGACCTAACAAGTGAGCGCATGAGTGACGAATTATTTCATGTCCATCTTCATCTTTTGATGTGATAATCGCTAGAGTTGAATCATGCTCGATCAAATCACAAGCGTCTTTACGTTCACCATTAACTCGCCCAGCAATACACGCTTTGGCAAGGCCTGCTCCGATACTTTGAGCAACTTCTAAAACACTAACAGGCTTATCAAATTGACGTTGACTTCCGTCAGGAAGAGTAATAATTGGCATATAAAATCCTTATAACAGTGGTGCGCCACACGAAAGCGCACATGCGTACATAAAAAATTGACCGTGTATAATACCATTTATGTGCTATTTTTCAAATAAACATATGCTTTATCTTGTCACTGTTTTATCAACTCATTATGAGAACAATAAAATTGATTAACTCAACTAAAAATAAGTTACTTTGTTGAGTGATTAAAGTTTATAATTTTCTGCCTATAAATGAAAAATTTGATTGTGAAAAATGATGAAAATATGGATTGATGCTGATGCCTGCCCTAACCCTATTAAAGAAATCCTATATCGGGTAGCGAATCGTAAATCAATAATTATAACTTTAGTTGCAAACCAATGGTTAACTATTCCCACGTCTCCGTTTATAAAAAGATTACAGGTAGTAAATGGCTTTGATGAAGCTGATAATAAAATAATTGAATTAGTTGAAAAAAATGATTTAGTAATCACGTCTGATATTCCATTAGCCTCTGATGTGCTTCATAAAGGGGCTTTTGTGCTAACACCACGAGGTGAACCTTTCACATTAGAAACCATAAAAGAGCGACTTGTGATGCGAGACTTTATGGAAACTATGCGGGCTAGTGGTATACAATCTAAAGGCCCTTCTGCATTTTCAAACAAGGATAGAGAAAAATTTGCCAATCAACTTGATAAATTAGTTCGTGAATTATCAAAAGAAGGGTAATCATTTTTTATAGTGAATAATTCTTAAATTTTCAGAAACAGCTCTCTACTTTTGAATGGTTTTGAACCAACATAAGGTTTTAATGCCATTCGAGTAAACCGTTTAGCCGCTTTTAATGTATCCTCATCACAAAATTGACGATAACCTAATGCCAATACTTCTTTACCCGTAAAGCTGGTACTATTTTCAAGTAAACTACTGATAAAGCCCTTTTCTGACTGATATTGATAATACATCGATTCGATAATTTCATCCCCCGTTGCACTACAATGAAAAAAATCAATGTGATAGCCTAAACTTTCTAATAATGCTAATTCAAATGAACGTAACACATTTTCAGCCGGAACTAACTGCGCTAATTGTTGCAAGCTTTTAAGATAGTGTTCAAAAAGTGTAGGTACGCCAACTTCGGGGACTAAAACTCGATACAATAACTCATTCAAATAAAAAGCACTATATAACGATACAGAAAAAAGCGGCAACGTTAGCGCTATACCTTCAACTTGTCGTAAAGTTTTTATTTCACCCATACCAGAATATTGAACAATAATGGGGGTAAAAGGTTGTAAAATGCCCTTCAGTGAAGATTTTTTACGTCTAGCCCCTTTGGCTAACACCGTTATTTTCCCTGCATTTTCAACAAATAAATCGACTAATAGACTTGTTTCACTATAAGTACGAGTATGTAAGACAAATGCCCTTTGCCAATTTTCCATTTAAAATGCCTTTTATCATATAACTATAATTTTGATTAAAAAGAGTGCTTGATTAAAAAATGAATAATTTTTTTAAATTTTCAACTGAAATTAAACTAAATTTCCGATATAATCAATAGCTAACTAATGAGATGATTATAGGATAACTAATAGAAAACCATGGAACTTTTTTCAACAATATTACTTATAGTGCTAATTGTATCACTTTCAGGTGTGGTAATAAAATTACTACCATTCCAAATTCCGTTACCACTTATGCAAATACTACTGGGTTGTGTTTTAGCAGCTTTTGGTATTTATGTAAAATTTGACCCTGAACTATTTCTGGTATTGTTTATACCTCCATTGCTTTTTGCAGATGGACGAAAAACATCAGTCAAAGACTTTGTACATAATGCCAGAGAAATTGTTGGATTAGCACTCGTTCTTGTCGTTATTTCTATAATTGCATTAGGTTACCTTCTAAATTGGATGTTGCCAAAAGTTGAATTAGCTGCCGCACTCGCGTTAGCTGCAGTACTATCACCTACCGATGCCGTTGCACTAGGTGGAATAGTCGGTAAAGGGCGTATAGAAAAAGAAAAAATGGAGATTATTGAAGGCGAAGCTTTAATGAATGATGCATCTGGTCTGGTATCATTAAAATTTGCTATTGCAATTGCAACCGGCTTGCTTGAATTTAATTTATTACAAATTAGTCTTTCTTTCTTTGTTGTCGCTCTTGGTGGCTTAGCTGTTGGTGTTTTATTTACTTGGTTATATGCACGTATTTTACGTTTAATTAATAAATTAACCCACAATGATCCCGCCATCCAAATTGTTTTACTATTCTTACTTCCTTTTGCTGCCTATATCCTTGCTGAAGAATGTCACTGTTCAGGGATTTTAGCCGCTGTGAGTGCTGGTATGACCGTTAACCATTCTGGTATGATGCGCAACGCCCCTTTGACCGCTCGTTTACAATCAGATAGTACATGGTCGATGTTAACATTCGTATTCAATGGATTTGTCTTTATTTTATTAGGTATTCAATTACCAAGTATTTTAAATAATACTTTTGCTGAAAACCAAACAGACTCCTCTATTGAAGTATGGCAATTATGCTTTATTGTCGTGTTTGTATTTATCGTATTAATGGGAACACGATTTGCTTGGTTATGGGCTATGAAACATATGCCTACTTTACCATTTGGAACAAAACGTCCACTTGCATTCCGTTCTTATACTACACGCGATCTTTGGATTTCCACTTTTGCTGGTGTTCGCGGAGCTATTACCCTAGCGGGTGTATTATCTATTCCAATGACAATTGGTGGTCGTTATCAACTTGTTTTTATCGCAGCTGGCATTATTTTAATTTCATTAATTACTGCGGTTATCGTCTTACCTATTTTATTACGAGGTAGTGTTATTTTAGATAACTCTCAACAAGATAATGAAATTTTGACAGTTAAGGGGCAAATGGCGGAAGAAGCTATTGTGAGTCTTGAAAAAATGCAAAACAATTTACTTCAAGAAACGTCTGAAGCTGGTTTAGATCAAGAAATAATACATGAAGTGGGTTCACGTGTTATCGGTTCTTTAAGACGTCGAACAGGATTAAAAGATTTAGAACAAAAAGCGATGGAAGCTGAAAATCTTGAAAGACGTATGCGTCTTGTGGCAATCGGTGCAGAACGCACAGCTTTACTACAAATGAAAGTTCGTAATGAAGTGAGTGAAGAAACATTTGAACATTTAAATACTGACCTCGATATTTATGAAAAAATGATATCTGGAGATTCATAAATGATAGCAAACAAACATCAGTTTTTAGGCCATATTCATTCACAGTTTGTTGACAAAGCCCCTCATGTTTTGGGGCTAACTTTACGTTGTATTCCGTTTAATTTGAAAAAACAGGCAATTGAACAACTATTACAACTACAATTTAAACATTCATTAGAAGATGGTGATCTCGATTTTTTAGAAAATCGTTGGTTAAAAATTGAAGTTACCGATCTTCAACTTACTTGGTTTGTTAGCTTAATTGATAATAAACTCGTAGTGAGTCGAGAGGAAATTGCTGATGTAAGTTTTATTGGTAATGCAAACGATTTGATTATGATAGCAACCCGGCGCCAAGATCCAGACACCCTATTCTTCCAACGGCGACTAATCGTCGAAGGTGATACAGAATTAGGACTGTATGTAAAAAATCTAATGGATTCCATTGAACTTGATTCAATGCCTAAACTTTTAAGGCTGACCCTTGAAAAAATGGCCAACATTATAGAGTCTGCGCCGAAAAATACATTTTAAACTGATAACAGCTATGGGGGATTATATTTCCCCCTTTTTTATTGATTATATCATCCTCCCTATCTTACTTTTTCTTACCTATACTATTAAAAAAACAGGCATGAATTCTCTAGAAAAGATTGTTTAAATAGCCTATTTATCTGTTACTTAAAAAAATATTATCATCATATTGTGATTAAAATCACAATGTGGCAAAAACTTGATTTTCCTATCTGGTTCATTGTGGCTTAATGAATATTCCTTATCTTTATGGTGCGTATAGAAAATGGAGAAAAATTATGCTCAAAAGAAAGACTAAATTCTTCATGTTTGTTTTTTTGACAATACCTTTTTTTGGGCATTGTTTAGGTTTTCATAACAAAAAAGAGTCGGATTATGTGATTGAACATTTCAAATTTAATAATGGAAAAACTGAAAGTATAAAAATACATTACACTACTCTTGGCAATCCTGACAACAAACCAATTTTAATATTGCATGGTACAACTGGAAGTGGTAGCGCAATGTTAAATAATAGCTTTGGTCATGCATTGTTTGATAAAGGAATGCCATTAGATGCTGAAAAATATTTTATTATCCTCCCCGACGCAATAGGCACGGGTAAATCGTCTAAACCATCTGACGGTTTAAAAGGCGATTTTCCTCATTATGATTATACCGATATGGTTAATGCTCAATATCAACTATTAAAAAATAAGCTAAATATTGAGCATATAGCATTAATCATCGGTAACTCAATGGGAGGAATGAATACATGGAAATGGGTAACGATGTATCCTGATTATATGACAGCCGCTATTCCTATGGCTGCTACCCCTGCGCCAATGTCCAGCCGTAACTGGATTATGCGTAAAATGGTTATCAATGCTATCAAAGATGATCCCGACTGGAACAAAGGTTTTTATACCAAACAACCCGAACAGTTTCAATTAGTCTATAATTACTACAATATCGCAACTAATGGCGGTGACATTGCATGGCAAAAGCAAGCATATAATACGGAAGAAACAGAAAAAATATTAAAAGATAAATTAAACGAACGTGTTACGATGGATACTAACGATTTTTTATATCAATGGGATGCGGCAAGAAATTATGATCCAACCAAAGATTTAAATAAAATCAAAGCACGAATTTTAGCTATCAACTCTGAGGATGATGAAAGAAATCCAGCTTCGACCGATTTAATGGAAAAAGCCATACAGAAGATTCCCAATGCAAAGTACTACTTGATTCCAGCTTCTGAAAAAACTACCGGACATGGCACAACAATGATAGCGGACTTATGGAAAGCCCAATTGATTCTTTTTCTAGAAGAGAATAATTTAAATTAATAGTTGATATTATTTACTTATGAAGTGAATAAATACGCTTAACTATTCACTTCTTTCTTATTAAAAAACTCACAATTAACTAACCTAATATTATAAATAATATAACCATTTTTTAAACTTATAATCTTTCTAATTTTTATCCGAAGATATTAAACAAAAAAAGTCATTTGTTTTAACAAGAGTTACTTACTTATAATGGCAAAATAAACAGGTTTAAATAATTTAAATTAAGTAAAATATTGTATAATTTAGGTAAGTGACAAATCAAAAATCATCAAGAGTAAAACGATAAAATGAAAAATAACGCCAAACAACCTACTTTTTACTTTCACGATTATGAAACATTTGGTATTAATCCAGCTCTTGATAGACCCGCTCAATTTGCGGGTGTTCGAACTGATGTTGAGCTTAATATTATTGAAGAACCTTTAGTTATATATTGTAAGCTAGCACCAGACTATCTACCTAATCCTGAAGCGGTTCTCATTACGGGTATTACTCCACAACAAGCAAATCAAAAAGGAGTGAATGAAGCTCAATTTACCAAATTAATTCATCAAGCATTTAGTGAACCCAATACTTGCGTTTTAGGCTATAATAACATTCGTTTCGATGATGAAGTGACCCGCAATATCCTTTACCGTAATTTTTACGACCCATACGCCTACTGTTGGCAAAATGGTAATTCAAGATGGGATCTACTTGATGTAGTAAGAGCGTGTTATGCCTTACGACCTGAAGGTATTCATTGGCCAACTAACGATTCGGGTTATCCCAGTTTTCGGTTAGAACATTTAACCAAAGCAAATAATATTACGCATGAACATGCTCATGACGCAATGTCAGATGTGTATGCCACTATCGCCATTGCAAAATTAATTAAAGAAAAACAACCTAAATTATTTAACTATTTTTTTACATTGCGCAATAAAAATAAAGTTGCTGAACTTATTGATATAATCAATATGACCCCTTTGGTACATGTTTCGGGTATGCTGGGTAGTTATCGAGGAAATATGTCATTAGTATGCCCTATCGCTTGGCATCCACAACAAAATAATGCCGTCATTGTTTGTGATCTCACTGGCGATATTGATTCAATTATTGATTTACCAGTGAATATAATACGCGAAAAACTCTATACTAAAACTGAAGATCTTGAACTTGATGAGTCTCGCATTCCATTAAAACTCGTCCATATTAACAAATGCCCTATCCTTGCACCGATAAAAACTTTACTGCCTGAAAATGCTAAACGATTTTCCATTAATATTGAAGAATGTTTAAACAAACAACAAAAGCTATTACAAAATCAAATTTTGTTGCAAGATAAAATGCGAGAATTATTTAGCTTAAGTCATGATTATCCGGCTAATACGGATGTAGATGCACAAATATATAATGGATTTTTGAGTAATCAGGATAAACTATATTGTGAAACAGTACAAACAACGCCAGTACAGTTATTAGATAGTTTATCTCTTAAATTTGAAGACCCTCGTTTAAGTACACTTTTTTTTCGATACAAAGCTCGAAACTTTCCTCAAACCCTAACTCATCACGAACAGATGATTTGGCAAGATTATTGTCGTGATAAACTAAATACGCCTAAGATTCAAGATTATATTTTAACTTTAGAATTACTTGCTGAAACTTATGTTCAACAACCCGAAAAATTAGCTTTGATAAAACAGCTTTATCATTACTGCCATTATTTAGTTGGATAATTAAAATTGAGGGGCGTATTATAGACGCCAAATAAAGCAGTCTGTTATTAACAATCAAACAAGTTATTAAATTTTAGACTATGAAACATTTTTTAGCTAAACACGCCACAATCAAACATCGATTATATTCTTTATACTATTCGTTGTTTAGTTATGGTCGCGGATTATTAATTTTAACGTTAAGTCTTTGGGTGGGTAATTTCATCTCTCAGCTCTTACCCATCATGATTCCTGGTAGTATTATCGGTCTTTTAACCCTATTCTTTTTATTAGCTTTTCAAATTATCCCTACTCGTTGGATAAAAAATAGCTGCAATTTATTTATGCGTTATATGACATTACTATTTATTCCTGCTGCAATGGGGATAATGGATAATTACACATTGCTATTAAATAATTGGTTACCCATCATTTTTGGAAGTATTGGTAGTTCACTGTTGGTATTACTATTAACAGCTTGGTTGACAGAAAAACTTCATAAAAAAACAGCCAAAAATTTCGATTTATCAGATAATAATAAGGAAAAACCACTATGATCTGGATGTTACCATTAACTGTTTGTGTATTTCTGATTATTCGAAAAATTGCTTTTAAAATTAAAACACCATTATTTAATCCGTTAGTGATTTCGGTGATAGTGCTTATTCCAATTATGATAATAAGTCAAACCAGTTATTCAGAATATGTTAGTAATGTCGATATTATAAATAAATTATTACCTTATTCTGTTGTCGCTTTAGCCTTTCCGCTCTACGAACTCATTCCACAAATTAAAGCCCGTTGGAAGTCAATTATCATTATCACCTTTAGCGCGTCAATTGCTTCAATGATAACTGGCGTCAGTATTGTATTTTGGTTAGGAGGAAATACCGAAATAGCTGCGTCGGTTTTACCAAAGTCAGTCACTACGGCTATTGCTGTGACGATTGCCAACAACGAAGGCGGTGTTCCGTCAATCGCAGCCCTTTGTGTTATATTGGTTGGCACATTAGGGGGAATTTTTGGTCATCAAATATTAAATATAGCAAAAATAAAATCCGCTTCTGCTAGAGGATTATCAATAGGTGCAGTCTCACACGCAGTTGGTACTGCTCGATGTATAGAAGTTGATTATAATGAAGGCGCATATAGTTCTTTATCATTAGTATTATGTGGTATAATGACGTCTTTAATCGCTCCATTTTTATTTCCAATTTTAGTCTTTATTTTTAACTGGTTCTAACATGAAATTAAAAAAAATAATTAAAAGTTTATTTAGTCTTTGCTTCTTACTCATATGTGTAATTGCTGGCTTGGATTATTGGATAAGCTATGAAACCGCACCTTATATATACCACGATGTAAATAAACTGCCCTATCAAAACGTAGGTGTAGTACTTGGTACCTCCAAATATGTTCGAGGAGGTGGTAAAAATGTTTTTTATCAAAATCGAATTAATGGCGCCATCTCCCTTTATAATCAGCATAAAGTTGATTATCTATTACTGAGTGGTGATGGAGAAGATTCTTTTCAAAGCTACAATGAACCCGTCACGATGAAAAAAGATTTAATTAAAGCGGGAATCCCTAGCGATGCAATCGTATTAGATTATGCTGGATTTAGAACATTGGATTCAGTTGTCAGAGCCAACAAAGTTTTTGACGCTAAAAGATTTACAATTATTACGCAAGAATTTCATTGTGAACGAGCAATATTTATTGCATTAGCCCAGAACATTCAAGCACAATGTTTTGCTGTTCCTGCACCAGATAGTATGAAATTAGTCAGAATTCGTGAAACATTAGCTCGTGTTAGTGCTTTCATCGATCTCTATATTTTGAATAAAGAACCTAAATATTTGGGTCCTGTAATCCCTATCATATCTGAAAAATAATTAATTTTTAAATTTGAATATCATTAAATTTTCAAATTTTATCATAAAGATAAATACTAGATTCATTTAGAATACTATTTGTCTCATATTTTAGATTGCATTTTTATGCAAAAAAAAGTAATATTTAGTCAATTTTTTTAATTTAGCCAACATTTATAATGAATATTGAATTAAGCCATATTAACTGTTTTTATGGTACTCATCATGCATTGAAAGATGTTTCACTTAGTTATCCTCTAGGTGAAACCATTGTATTATTAGGTCAAAGTGGCGCAGGAAAAAGTTCTTTACTAAAAGTATTTAATTTACTTGAAATACCAACATCAGGTGAAATGACAATAGCTAATTCCCATTTTGATTTTTCCAAAAAAATCAGTGATACCACTATCAGACAATTACGTAAAAATGTGGGTATGGTTTTCCAAAACTATAATTTATGGCCCCATTTAACGGTGCTTGAAAACTTGATTGAAGCACCTTGCCAAGTACTAAATTTATCTAAAAAAGAAGCGACTGATAAAGCAATGTTGATATTACAACGTTTGCAAATTGACGAAATGGCAAATCGCTATCCTCTGCACCTTTCGGGTGGTCAACAGCAACGAGTAGCAATTGCCAGAGCATTGATGATGGAGCCACAAATTTTGTTGTTTGATGAACCTACAGCAGCATTAGATCCGGCTATTACATCGCAAGTAGCTGAAATTATTAACGAACTTTCGCAAACAGGAATAACGCAGATTATTGTAACTCATGAAGTCGATTTTGCTCGTAAAGTCGCTTCACAAGTGATTTATATGGAACACGGTGAAATTATTGAGCGAGGACAATTAGAATGTTTTGCTCATCCTAAAACCGAAGAATTTAAAGCTTATTTATCACATTAATGATTATAAAATTGGGTGGATATATGAAAAAAACTTTATTTGCTATTTTACTTGCCAGCGTTGCATTGACGTCTCAAGCATCTGAAAATTTAACTATCGGTACAGAAGCCACTTATGCACCATTCGAATTCACCAATGACAAAAACGAAATTGTCGGGTTTGATATTGATGTGATCAACAAAATCTGTGAAGAAATTAACGCTTCTTGTAAAATTGTTAATCAATCTTTTGATGGATTAATTCCTAGTTTAAAAACGCGTCGAATTGATGCAGCAATTGCTGGGATAGACATCACGCCTGAACGTCAAAAACAAGTTGATTTTACAAAGATTTATTACGATGATAGCTCAATTCAATTTATTACATTGAAAGACACTTTAACAGATTTGGAACAACTAAAAGGTAAACGAATTGGTATTCAAAAAGGGACAACCTATTTGAAATATTTAAATGAAAAATATCCTGACGTTAAACCTGTTAGTTATGATAGCTATCAGTATGCGTTTTTAGATTTAAAAGCTAAACGAATCGATGCGATTGTAGCCAGTTCTTTCGTCGCGGGTGATTGGTTAAGCAAAGAAACGGATATTGTTGCTTTAGGTGACAAAATTACCGATCATGATTTTTTTGGAGAAGGCTTAGGTATTGCCTTACGTAAAGGCAATGATCAGTTAAGAGAACAGTTTAATCAAGCACTTGATAAATTAAAATCAAATGGTGAACTTGACGCCATCTATAAAAAATGGTTTAACAAATAGCTAATAAACTATCAAATTTGATATTATTGTGATCTCGCCGCTTAAAATGCGGCGAATTTATTTTTTAATTTAAATACGGTTTTTTTATGTCAGACTTTTTAGCATATGCAATGAACTGGATAATGTCCTCAATGGACGGTTTTATCGTGCCTTTAACAAAAGCAACATCCATCACATTGTCATTAGCTTTTGTATCAATGATTGTTGGTATAGTTTTTGCTTTTATTTTCACAATTCTAGAATCCGTTCCATTTAAACCTGTTGCATGGCTAATGTCTTTAATTAGCCTTACGATTCGAGCACTACCTGAATTATTAATTGTCGTTGCAATCTATAATGGTTTACCATTTCTTTTAATGGCACTAGATGATGGATTTGATATGTCATTGATATTTACCTCAGTTCATATCCAAATGCATATTGCCAATACTCAGCCCGATCCGTTTTTATGTGGTGTCATTGCATTATCGCTACTTTATGCAGTTTATGCATCCCAAACGCTCAGAGGTGCATTTAAAGCAATACCAAGCGGCCAAAAACAGGCCGCTCAAGTGCTTGGTTTAAGTAAATTTAGAACGTTCTTTCGTATTATCATGCCACAAATGTGGCGCCATGCTATACCAGGATTAAGTAATCAATGGTTGATATTATTAAAAGATACCGCACTAGTCTCAGCCATTGCAATCAATGATCTAATGATGCAAACCAAAACGATTATTGCACGAACCAATCAACCATTTCTATGGTATGCGATCGCTATGGTAATCTATTTGATTATTTCAATCTTAAGTCAAAAAGTGATTGAACGAATCGAAAAACGTGCAACTTATTTTGAACAACCCTCTTCTGCCAAAAGTTTGTAAGGTTAAATTATGTCTGATAATTTTGTTTATTATCTTAAAATCATCCTACAAGGTCTTCCTGACACGTTAAGTCTAGGAATTTTAGGTATCTTAACTGCGGGTCTTTTGGCTATCGTTTTTTCATGCTTATTATCGCTTAATCATTTTGTATTAACAAAGGTAATACGTACCTATATTATTATCTTTACGGGGTCTCCCCTATTAGTTCAGTTATTTTTAATTTATTATGGACCTTCACAGTTTGCTGACTTTTTAAGCCAATTTCCGCGATTTTATGATCTCATATCTTCGCCTTGGTTTTGTGCTTATTTAGCTTTAACGCTAAATAGTGCGGCGTATACCACACAAATTTTTTATGGTGCTTTAAAATCTGTTCCACATGGACAATGGCAAGCTTGTGAAGCTCTTGGTATGAATAAACGACAAACCTTAAAAATTGTCATGCCTTATGCTTTAAAACGAGCCTTATCCACCTATTCCAATGAAGTCGTTTTTGTTGTTAAAGGCACCGCCCTAGCCTCGATGATTCCGGTAATGGATATTATGGGGTATAGCAATCAACTTAATGGTGATTATTACGATTTTTCAATATTTATTGTTGCAGGATTCGTTTACCTCTTGATAAATGGATTATTAAGCACCATTATGAGGATAATAGAGAAAAAAGCCCTCACATTTGAAAACTAATATGAGCCAATTTGATTCAACATCTTTTTTAAAAACAGTCCCACATAAACCGGGCATTTATCAGATGTTTAATGATAAAGAGACGATTATTTATGTGGGTAAAGCTAAAGATCTGAATAACCGACTAAAAAGCTATTTTAATAGTAGTAAAAAAACACTAAAAACGGATATGTTAGTTAGCCATATCCATCGTATTGAATTTACGATTACAAATACCGAAACCGAAGCCCTACTATTAGAACAGACTTACATTAAAAAACATCAACCACGTTATAATGTTCTTTTAAAAGATGATAAAAGCTATCCTTTTATTAAATTAAGTAAAGAAAGACATCCACAATTATCACTTTATCGTGGGGCGATTAATCGCAAAAAAGATGAGTTTTTTGGTCCTTATCCTAGTGGATATGCAGTTAAACAGATTTTAGCGCTATTACAAAAAACGTTTCCGATTAGACAGTGCTTGAACACCACCTATCGGAACAGAACTCGCCCCTGCCTGCAATATCAGATTAAACGCTGTTTAGGACCTTGTGTGCCGGGATTAGTGAGTGATGAAGATTATAACGAACAAGTTAATTATGTGAGATTATTTTTATCAGGACAATCCGATCAGATCTTACAAAAAATCACTGAAGATATGCTAAAAGCAAGTAATGAACTCAATTTTGAAAAAGCAGCAGCATTACGTGATCAGTTACAAGCCATTAAACATATCAACGAAAAACAAGCCATTTACAACAATAATGATAATTTAGATGTTATTGGCTTCCACTACGAGTTTGGTATAGCCTGTATTTATGTCTTATTTATCCGAAATGGACAAACCTTTGGGCATCGTTCTTATTTTCCTAAAGTACCATCAAATACTGAATTGGAAGAAGTAATAGAAACCTTTTTAGGGCAATTTTATTTGCAAGGCAACCAAAATCGTAATATTCCGAAAAAGATCCTACTCAATTTTTCGTTGTCGGATAAACAACCCATGGAAGAGACACTGTCACTTATTGCTGAGCATCAAGTCAAATTGGTTGATGAGCCCAAAGGCGATAATTTAAAGTTACTCAATATTGCAACCGTCAATGCGCAAACTGAAGTGAAGAATAAATTATTAACCAATTCGACAAATAAACAACGTTACGATGCACTTAAAACCTTTTTGGGCATTGATAAAATCAATCGTATGGAATGTTTTGATATCAGTCATTTCATGGGGAAAAACACAATAGCCTCTTGCGTTGTCTTTGATGATAAAGGTCCGGTAAAATCTGAATTTCGCCGCTACAATATTTCGGGTATTACCCCAGGTGATGACTATGCAGCAATGGAACAGGTATTAACAAGACGTTACAATAAAATAGATCTACCCGATGAAAAAATACCTGATGTTATCTTTATTGATGGTGGTAAAGGACAGTTAAACCAAGCCTTACAAGTATTTGAAGGACTCAATGTTAATTGGGATAAACATCACCCTATTTTAGTGGGGGTGGCAAAAGGCGCTGAGCGCAAAGAAGGGCTTGAAACATTATTTTTTGAAGCGCATGGAACTGGACATTATCTTGATGACCATTCGCCTGCTTTATTACTTATCCAACAAATTCGTAATGCATCGCACGATCATGCCATTGTGGGGCAACGAAAAAAAGGGGTAAAACAACTCACCGATAGTGCTTTAGAACACATTGAAGGAATTGGTTCAAAAAGACGGCAAGCATTACTTAAACACTTTGGTGGTTTAAGAGAATTAAAAAATGCCAGTATTGATGAAATAGCACAAGTGCAAGGAATCTCTAAATCGCTAGCTGAAAAAATTTATTTAAATTTACAACAATAACACATTGAAAAATTATAATATTTCAGGCAACATAAGCATTAAGAAACCCCGTTTTTTAATTTTTGTTAATCTATTGATTAATTAAACAAAAAAGAGCTTATGTCACATGAAAATTAATCTTCCTACTATATTAACGTTATTTCGAGTTATTTTAATTCCTTTTTTTGTGCTGGCTTTTTATTTATTTCCAACTGAATGGTCTGGTTTTTTTTCAGCATTAATTTTTCTTATTGCTGCAATAACCGATGTGTTTGATGGTTATTTAGCTAGACGTTTAGGACAAACAACCAAGTTTGGCGCGTTTTTAGATCCAGTTGCAGATAAAATTATTGTCACAATAGCCTTAATTCTGATCACTCAATATTATCAAGCATGGTGGATTTCCATTGCGGCTATAATTATCATTTCACGTGAAATCATCATCTCTGCTTTGCGAGAATGGATGGCTGAGGTTGGAAAACGGAGTAATGTTGCGGTTTCATCTATAGGCAAGTATAAAACTATCGCCCAAATGACAGCCCTAACATGGCTCCTTTGGCGCCCTTGCGATATTGTAATATATGCAGGCCTTGTCGCACTATTTATTGCAACAGTTTTAACGTTAATATCAATGGTGCAATATTTATGGATTGCACAAAATGATTTTTTCGATAATCAATAGGTTTCCAAATGATCGTTTTAAGGCATAAATGATTAAAGCAATATGCCATTTTAAAACGACCTATTTTGCTGATTATTAATACAATGGTGTAATTTACATTCAGAATAAAGTTAAACATTAATCAATCAAACAATTTATCTAAAATTTCTATTGACTGAAAAGATAAGACAGGTAAAATGCACAGCATCCGAAACGCAATTACCTTTAGGTAACTAAGTTTTGAGCCCGGGTGGTGAAATCGGTAGACACAAGGGATTTAAAATCCCTCGGCCTTTTTGGCCGTGCGAGTTCAAGTCTCGCCCCGGGCACCATTTACTACACTTTTCTTATGCGGGAATAGCTCAGTTGGTAGAGCGCAACCTTGCCAAGGTTGAGGTCGCGAGTTCGAACCTCGTTTCCCGCTCCAATATCACATTCAATACAACCTATTGAAGTCAGAAAGGTTTCAATTTTGTTTAATACTTTACTTGTACTGAAATGAAATTTAAAAAATATATTTGTTTAAATACAACTATATTATTAACGTTTATTGCAAATCAAATTATCTCCTCAAACCCAATTAGATTTCCCCAAGCGAAATAAAATCCACAATATGCTCGCATGCTCAACCACACTTTTTTCATGAAATGAATTCCTCATAAAGAATGAGTGCATAATACAGTCCCCATGGTTTTAATCTCTTAAGACATTATTCTACTCAAACTTTGAAGTATCGGTAGCGCAAACACGGAGTCGATGACCATCGGGATCATTTCCTACAAATGTGTATCCAAAATCAAGCATTTGAGGTTCAAGTTCAATTTTAACGTTTAGTTCCTTCCATGTCGAATAAATCGCATCTACATCATTTTTTGTTACATCACTAAATGACAACTCAAAACCACCATAATGATTAGGTTCCTTTGGCGTTATTTTATTAGCCTCTTGGAGCCCCAAAATAAAATTGTTATTCATTAAAAATACAGCAAAGCCAGGATAAGTTTCAACAGGTGGACGCCCTAGTATTTTTGTGTAAAACTCTGTGCTAGCATCGACATCTTTGACATAAACAATAACGCTATTAGGTTTAAACATTTTTTCTTTCCTTTTAGTGATAAAAATTAGTTCAATTAATTTTAGTTATCTCTATTTTGATGTAGCATTGCTGACAACTGTATGTCATATTTAAAATTCAATCTAAATTATTTTGCAAACATAAAGCATGAAAATTAATCGTATAATTACTACTATCATGGTATTGCTACAAAGAGAAAAAATAACTGGTAAAGAATTAGCAGAAAAATTAAATGTATCATTGCGTACTATTTACCGAGATAACCAAGTTATCGAGGGAGCGGGTATACCCATTATTACCTATCAAGGAAGTGCCGGTGGAATAAGTATTTTAAAAAATTATAAAATTAGTAAAGGTCTATTCACTAAAGAAGATGTCATTGTTTTATTAAAAGGCCTCAACTTATTATCCTCACCAGTTTTAAAAGAAAGTGAAAATTTAAGAACACTCGAGAAAATAAAGAGTTTTTTATCAGAACAAGAACTTGATGAAGTGACAAATAACTTAAATCAACTTATTGTTGATTTATCTCCTTGGTTTTCCAAACAAAATATTGATAACAAAATATCTATTATAAGACTGGCACTGAAAGAACAACTGCTTTTATCGTTTGATTATATAAGTATTAGGAATAAACAAGCGACACGTTTAATTGAGCCATATAAACTTATTTTTAAGGAAAAAGAATGGTATTTACAAGCTTTTTGTCTAACTAAAAATGACTTTCGTGTATTTAAATTGTCAAAAATGTCAAACCTTAGAGAAACTAACACTAAATTTATTAGGCAAACAACGCCTGAAGCATTTTCTTTATTCCAAACCGAAATGAAAAAAAAGATTTTTAAAATAAAATTATTAATAGATGAATCGCTTTTGGAACGTATTTTAGATTTTTGTGACGAAAAAGATATTAAGAAATTAAACGAACAACAATATCTTGTAAATTTTGACTTTATTGATGATGACCACAGTTATGGCATTTTGCTGAGCTTAGGTCATCAATGTATTTGTTTAGAGCCTGAACATATACGTCACGAACTGGTTGAACGAGCAGAAAAAATAATTAAATCTTATAAAAAATCGGTCAATTCATTTATTCCAAATTATCCTATCAATTAATTTGTCATCAATAAGTGATTATGGTAATTCAAGTCCGTGAAAGTCAATTAAGTATCACAAAAAACTAGACGGTTAGCAAAAGCAATATTGGTGTCTGTCTTTTATATATAATAAGTTATAAAGTTTAATTCGTACCTCGTTTTCCGTTTCAATATCCATAAAAATATATAAACATATCAAATTCAATAAAATTATATCAAGACTTTACCCTAGCACACTATTAACAGGTACTAAAAGTATAATTAAGCCCCCTCTTTTCATTATTCAATCGGATATACCTAATTATTCCAACTAAATTCAAATAGCATTAAACAAAAACGACTTCTGAAAAAGCCAAAAGATATCGAGTTTTATACTCTTTACATTAGATCTGATAGTTAATATCATATAAGTTTTAACACGGTATAGAATAATAATTATTATCTTTTTTTGTAAAGAAACTCTAAAAATTAAGATATAGATTGTTGTCGAACGACAAACCTAATAGTTATATAAACAGATAACTTAAAACGTTTATAATTACGGAAAAGCTTTTGGGATATGATGAGGCTTAAGTCACAGAAAACAAATTCTCGAAGCTCTAAATTATAAAAATGAATATATTTACAAAAGTAATTTGAATATTCTTCAAAAATTATTGATATCTAACCTAATAGATAACTTGCTAATTATGATAAATAATAAAGTTTATCTACTATCATAGATTTTTTTTTAAGGGAAGCGAAATAATAAGGGATAATTTATGGACAAAAATGCTCAATTTTTTGCAGGCTATTGGCGCAATTCTTTAGTGGATTCTATTTTCGCAAAAGGTGGGTTGGATAGCAAAGACATTGAAAAGTTTTTAATATGTGACTCAGTGGTATTGGAAAACGGTCAAATTAGCAATGAATTCACTCAACAACTTTTTGAAAATGAGCCAGAAGATCGCAAAACTATTGAGGTCAGTTTAAGACCTAAAGTTTATCGAAATATAATTGAACATACTTTTGCCAAAAAAGATATCCCTGAGTTTGTTGTGCCAGTAGCAACCAATGCATTATTGGCAAGAAATGGCAGACTATACCCCTTGAACAATGAAACTATTATATCTCGTGATATTTTAGAGCCACTGGTAAAGGGTTCATTTTCAGTAGGTTCGGTAGACAACCTTGACCTATATTTAACCTCTAATATTGTGTCCGGTATTAATTATCGGGAAGATGAGCAAGGAAATTGTATATTAACGGAAGAAGAATATAGCGTAGCTTGGAAAACCTATTTAAAAGATTGTGATTCACTGCTTAAAGCCATCGCTAAAGATTGGCTTGAAAGTGATAATACTTTTGAGTCATTAAATTACGGCTATATCATCAAAAAAGATGTTATCAAAAATGCAGCTATGCACATAGTTTCTTTATATGACAAGTTACGTGATTCTACAGATGACATCCCACTTTTTAGCAAATTCGCCTCAAAACATTCAACGAAGAAACAACCTTGTTTAGCTGGCAATAGTCTTTTTTCAAAACGAGTGGCTCACTCAGGTGATCAATTTCCTTTAGCAGATGCGCAACGAGATGCATTGAATCATTTTTTAAGTACTGAAAATGGTGAAATATTAGCAGTGAATGGTCCACCCGGAACAGGAAAAACAACCATGCTACTTTCTGTGGTGGCCTCAATATGGGCACAACATGCACTGGATGAAATTGAACCTCCCGTCATCGTAGCTGCTTCCACCAACAATCAAGCCGTTACTAACGTTATAGATGCGTTTGGGAAAGACTTTTCTATAGGAGAAGGCGTTTTTGCAGGTAGATGGTTACCTGATATTGCTAGCTTTGGTGCCTATTACCCTTCTCGAAGTAAATCAGAGAAAGCTGAAAAAATATATCAAACCGAATCTTTTTTTACTCAAATTGAAACTCAACAATACTATGAAAAAGCAAAACAGCACTATATAAATTGTGCGCTACAAGCCTTCCCTGAGTTAGATTTAAAAGATTGCTCTGTCAAAGACATCGTAAATAAACTCCACCAAGCATTAAAAAAAGAAGCGGATAAATTAGAACATATTGAAAAATCATGGCAAAACTTATCCAACCTACGCCAAGAGGTAAAGCAGCTTTATGGAGATTCTCTAACAGATACAAAAAATAAATATGATCAACAGTTACAAACTGAACGAGCAACCAAAAGTCTTTGGCAAAATGTGGAAACATCTTGGCTGCAATATCTAGCTAATGAAAGCATATGGCTTTCACTATTTTCATGGATACCGGCAGTAGCTCAAAAACGCTTATCAAACGCCAAACTTTACCTTAAAAAAATATGGCCGGCCGAACAAAAACAACAATGGCAAACGATAAATAGTATTTCCCAATTTGTTGAAAATAAACTTAACACATTCGAACTAACAATACAAAAAAATCAAAAAACGCTCAAAGAGATAGATCATCTTATTTTAAAGTTAAATCAATCTTTGAATGATTGGCATGTTGCATTACAGCCTTTGGGTATAACTGATAAAGACCAAGAAATAACATTCACTCAAGTTGATACGCTTACAGATATTAAAATTCGCTTTCATGTATTCTTACTGACAACCCATTATTGGGAAGGACGTTGGTTAATGGATATGGAAGAGCTGCTACCAGACCTAGAAAATTGGAAAAGAAAAAATGGTGCTGCACCGACTAAAAAGCGTTGGTATTTACGTATGAAGCTAACGCCCTGTATTGTTTCCACATTTTTTATGTTACCTGATAAATTTATCTACACAGGAGCAGAATATAAGAAAAATTACTTATATAACTTTGCAGATTTACTTATTGTGGATGAGGCTGGTCAGGTATTACCCGAGGTGGCAGGGGCATCATTTTCTTTAAGTAAAAAAGCACTCATTATTGGCGATACATTCCAAACTGATCCTATATGGTCAGTCCCTCCTAAAGTCGATATCGGTAATTTGCAAAAGGCTAAAATTATTTGCAGTTCAGATATTGAAGAGGAGTATGAGCATCTTAAAAAACTAGGAAAAACGGCATCCTTCGGTAGTGTGATGAGAATTGCACAACAAGCTTCTAATTATCATTATGATCCAGAAATGGAGCCCGGGATGTTCTTATATGAGCATCGCCGATGTTATGATGAAATCATTGGTTTTTGTAACGAATTAGTCTATAAAGGAAAACTCAAACCAATGCGGGGTAGCTCACCTGAAAAAGCAAAATTTCCGGCATTAGGTTATTTGCATATTGATGGTATTTGTCAAAAGGCCCATACTGGCAGTCGTTTCAATAAGTTGGAAGCGACGGTTATTGCAAAATGGCTTATCGAGAATAAAGACATTTTAGAAAATCAGTATAAAGAACCAATAAATAAAATTGTTGGCATTGTTACCCCCTTTGGAGCACAAGTTGCTGAAATAAAGAGAGCGATTAAGGAGTCAGAATGTGGAATCAACATTGATGATGAAGAGGATTCATTAACTGTCGGTACAATTCACTCCTTACAGGGAGCAGAAAGGAAGATCATCATCTTTTCAATGGTTTACTCAAAACATGCCAATGGTAATTTTATTGATGATAAATCGAGCAAGTTGAATGTGGCAATTTCACGGGCAAAAGATAGCTTTTTAGTCTTTGGTGATATGGATATATTGGATCCTTCTTCGAAATCGCCAAGAGGAGCGTTAGCCAAATACTTATTCGCTAATCAAGATAATGAATTGTTTTTTGAATATATTGCTAGGGAAGATTTAGTCAAATCTAGCAATAGGGATTATCAAATTATTAAAGGAACAGAAGAACATGATACGTTTCTTCAAAATTCTATAAAAAATGCCCAAAAAGAGATACTTATTGTCTCACCGTGGGTGAGATTAGCGGCTATTGAAATCACCAATATATTAAATGTTATGGAGATAGCTGTAAAAAAAGGCGTGAAAGTTTCTGTTTACACTGATCATCAGCTCAATACATCAAACAAGAATGAAGATAGACAAAAAGAAATCGAAAATGAATTGTCTTATATTATGACGGAGTTTAAAAATAAAGGAATTGAAGCTAAATTTGTTAAAAATGTCCATAGTAAACTAGTGATTAAAGATTATGATCTACTCTGCATAGGTTCATTTAACTGGCTCGGCGCTCAAAGAAAAGGTAGATATGTAAGACATGAAACGTCTATTGCTTATCAAGGTAAAAATAATAATTTAGTCAATGAAATTAAACTTCTAAAAAGTAGCTTTGAAAGTCGATTTTTAAAACGTTAAGTAATATTTGCGCTAGATATTATAAATTATGTTTAATTAAATTATTATCCGAGGAATTTACCAAACAGATAATAGGTATTTGGATACAATTATTTAACGATATTGCCCTTTTCATAATCCATACCTTGCGATGGATGTATTCAATATAAAACAACTGGCAAGAATGATCATGATGATAAAAATAATATACACTGTAGGTGGAGGTCATCAATAAGGGTTAATAATGATTTTATTATCAATAAAATTCTTTTTATTCGGGCATTATTGTGATTAAGATTGTTTAAAAAGATGGGATTTAATCTAACAGAGCGCTTATAGAAAAAGCTAACTGTTAGATTAAACTTATGTCATTAAGTCAATTTCCAGACCTATTTAGAACTACTAAGGCATTTACTGACATTCAAAATTAGCAGGATTATTGGTATTACCCTCACCTTTGTAAACTGTTTTTTGTGGATATGCACATAATGGTCGTTGTAAAGTAAGATTACCATTCTCTATTTTTTTGGCTGTTAGGTTTTTTGGCGGTTGTTGTTTTTCGACCCAATTTACCAGTGATTCAAAACCATTGATCTGGTCTGCACCATCACCACCATTACAATGATCAACGCCAGGTGCCATATAAAGCTTAACAAATTCATCCGTGTGTTTCTGTCCCCCCATTAATTTTACAACGTGATTGTAATAATGAATCGTCCCTTTGGGTGGGATTAAACGATCATCCCAACCATGCCAAATAATCATTTTTCCACCAGATTTATTAAACTGACTCAAATCTGGGTTATCCGTTCCCATAATAGGTCTGAATAAATCGACTGATTCATTAAAATAATCGACAAAGCTTTGGTAGTCCATGTTTTTCCAATCAAGATTTGGATTCTGTGCTATCCAATATTTTAGATAATCAACAGGGATTGGAAATGGTTCACTACCAGCTAGTGCCTCTTGCGGTGCGGTTTTTTCCACACCAAACCATAAGGATTCTCCAAGTTGATTCGTCGGACCTTGCCAAATTTTTCGTAATGCTATAATTTCAGCATCATTAAAATTATGTTGTTTTAAAAAGTTATCAGAAATTTCTAATGCTGTTGGATCATTGATTATACCGTCTTTAATTCCATCTTGTTCATCAGCTAATTGAATTATTGCCTTTCGTAACATTATAAGTTTATGAGTGTCAATCGGATGCCCTAACTCCTTTTGCATAACAACTTGAGGCCACAATTCAGAAGGGATAAATTTGTCCCATTGAATTGCTGGTGCCACAATATAGATACCGTCATAATCAGCGGGAAATCTTTGCGCCTCCATTAATCCTTGTCGCCCACCCGTTGAACAACCATTCCAATATGAATAGTCAGCCGGTTCACCATAATAAGCTTGAATAATTTGTTTAGTTTTAATTGTCATTTCATGAACACTACGATAAGCAAAATCCACTATCGTATCGGCTTGTAACTGATTATTCTTGAATACAAAATCACCTTCAAACAGATTTCCGCTATGTCCGGTATCAGTTCCCACTGTAGCATACCCTTTTTTAACTGCCACAGCTAATTCGTCAAAAGGAATAAAACCAGCATATCCCCCTCCCCCAATGGCTTGTAAACGATGATTCCATTGAGTTGGCAACCAAATTTCAACATTGATTTTAGGTTGAATCACCAATTCAACCCGACAAATTTGAGGAAGATGAGATATTTCTTTTGTATCCGCATTGCGCAATGAATCCGCTAAATTAGACGGCGGCGTAAAACGATCGGCAATAAGTTCTGTTTTGATAATTTTAGCATCATCAAATTTAAGGTTTACTAATGCTTGGCAACGTTCGTTATCATTAGCGTTTGCAAAATTGAAAGTACCAAAACAGCTTAATATCGTCAAAAATAATAGACAATGTTTCATTCTTACCCATCTCCTTGTGAATTTAATCATTTTTTTAAGTTTACAGATTATTAGTATTTTTATAAATGATAATATCAGTTTTACAACGTTATAGTTAGGCTGAAATTTTGGTTAAGTTTATTGCTGTATTTTAAATTTATTTTATAGTTTTGATAATTAAATCATAATTTTTATGTATGCTTAATGATAAAAACAGCCTCGTGTTGAGGCTAATTTATTATTTAATTGATTTGATTTATAAAAAATACTCTATATTCTTTGGCTCAAACCTTAATATTATCTATAATAGCGGCATTTTTATTACCGGTTGTTTGATCAAAGGCTACGGCATAATATTCATGATTAGGTCTTATTCTTAAACTCACTTGACCATTTTCATCTGTGGTATAAGTCATCATGACTTCTCCCGTTTTTCTTAAACAAAGCTGAATTTCGCAATGCGATAAAAGGTTACCCTCTTCATCTTTTACCTGTGCGACAACATCTTTACGATTAACTAGCCAACTAATAATATCATTGACAATCTGTATTGCTTCTTCCGTTAAGGGGCGGCTAAAAGGAAAACCGATAAAAGCACAATCGCTACCAAAAACTTCACCATTGACATTTAAACTGCCTTGGCGGAATATGGCGGTATTAATATCATAAACCCCATTGACCATCTGATTCACTGATAAAATTTCGATTCCATACTCTATTTTTAAATCTTCTCTTATCATAAACGTGTCACCGCTATTGATAATTGCGCCTGTTTCGATTTTTTTATCACAGGTTAATACGTCGCTAACATTAATTATCCTATTTAAATTTCCACTTGAATAATACATAGGTTTTTTGGTCATTCCCAGTGACATAATACAGCCCGTACTATTTCTGGTTCCACCCGCTATAACTGGAATACCCTTTTTAGAGCAGTTTTTAATGCAAAATGATGTGGTATATTCTGTTCCATTTCGATAATCCATAATTAGATCGAATGTCGATAAATACTGTTCATTGTAATCTGTCGAGCTTGCTATACAAAAAGTAATGTCATGATATGGATTTAGTGCATCTATCATTGATTGCACTCTTATAAGTTCTTCACTGCATATAACAATTTTGGCCATGTTGACCTCCTGAAAAACGTAATTATAAAATTTAAAAGATTGATAAAAACAATTAACCATTCATTGAAAATATATGTTTATTAGCATGTACAAGTGATTTTTGATTCTAAACGTCGTTTTAATATCGTAATAAAATGAATGGTCGAATTGAGATGTTATAATTGGTTAGGTTAGAATTTTGGTTTTAAGTATTATTTAAAATTATCTAATAGGTTAATTTTATGAGACTTATATTGATATGTTATTATTATGATTAATCAAACTTTGATATTATCTATAATTACTGCATTTTTCTTACCATTATCTTTATCAAATGCAATGACATAGTAACTTTGTCCATAAAATACTTCAGCAGAAAATAAACCGTCTTCATTACTTGTTATTTCCGAAACTAATTCTCCTGTTTTCTGATCATATATTTTTACCTCTCTTGAGATTGGTTGATCTGTTTCATCCACCACTTTCCCCGATAGGGTTGTATAATTTTGAAAACAAAAATTGATAGCATTATCGAGCATTTTTATCGCATTTCTTGTTAAATATTCACGATCTAAGAATGACATAAAAATACAATTTGCGCCAAAAGTTCCCCCATATTTATCGACCGTTCCTTTTTTAAATTGTGCACAAATGATTAAATCATCACGTTCATGATACATAGCGCACAGTGCTTCACCCCCAGGTGCCATTGAAGAAATAGGAAAAGACGTACACCATGTTGGCTTCAAATAAGGGGCACAACCCAATTTAGGGATCTTTTGTGTTATTAAAGATATTTTTAATGGTCTTAAGTAATTCCAATCACTAACTTGATGTTCATTTTGATCAAACATACCTAAATCTTTACCTAAAGAAACTGACGATGAATTTCCTTCAGCTACAATTGCAGGAATACCATTATCCACACACTGTTTAATTACCTCTTTACGCGAATATTGGTTTGTTGATACGATTAAATCGTAGGTCATCAATTGATTATAAGTTATATTGTCATCTATCAGATAATCAACTTGGTGACCTAACCCTTCAAATACATTCTTGATGTCTTGTCGAGAGGTGCTATTAGATATAATTGCTATTTTTGCCATAATTTTTCCTATTTAATTTTGACTAGTAGATTATTTTTATCAATTGCTGATTGTTCTTCATGAATTTTAAAAATTAAGTCATTATGAAGTTCAATCGAATGAGAAAATGGTGTAAAACAATAAATATTATCGACAATACTTGATATTTGAATATCTAGCGTTCCCTGAAGATATTCAGAAACATCCAATTCAAATGCAGTAACATCAATAATTTGATCTACAATTATTCTTTTATTGAGTTTGATGGTCACATGATATTTAACACCACTTTCTGGTGTAATATCGCTTTCATACCATCCAATAAGTTCTCCTGATGTTTGTTGAAGTCGATTTCTCGATGACCATTTGATGTAGAGTTGGTCGGTACTGAGTTTATCGGGAAAATAAAAATTATTTATCGTAACATTTGCAGGAGGATAAGGTTTTGCAGCTCGACCTTGAATATTAATCATTGCACCTGTCGCTAATGAAGGATCTAATGAATCAGTAGAAGTGTTTGTAATAATTCGGCAATCAACTTTATCACCTTGATAATATTCATCACTTTTTAATGATAATTGTCCCCCACAAAAATAGACTTTACTCCCTTTTTCATGTTTTTCTGGTAATGTGTCAAGACACCCTCTTTTGACGGTCAGCTGATTGTTAGAAAAAGATTGAACATATAAAATTTCGTTTCCAATCAAGATCCAGTTATAGTCTTGTTCTGGTGGATTAAAGTTGAGTGTAATAATTGATGTAACTTGATCAAGTTCATGCTCTATTAATCTCATTTCACAATCTATGATATTTTCTGGATTCTCAAAAGTATTCGAAAGAGAGGTAACTAACTCACTATGAAAAGTCCCCTCTGGTGGCGATGCAATTGTTGCAGCTATTTGACCGATCGACTTATCATCTTGAATCATAAAATCAACTTCTCTTTGCCCGTAATTATAAACCAGTTCATAATAGGGACATTCCATAATAACGTAATGTTCAGCTGGTTTAGCTAAATTTATATCGGTTGTGGGTATAATGACGGGTTGATTACTTACCACTGTCGATGATGGCAATGAAAACACATCTCTCATGCATTCAACGGTAACTTCATTACTTTTCTGAGTACCGTAATCAAGTGAAGTTACACGCATTACGGCTTTATTTAGCCCTAGCTGTGGCATATCCAATACAAAAACATCACCACGATTAAGCATTCTTCCGTCTAAATTAAGGGATAATGAAACAGAAGCTAAATCTGAAGATAATGCGGCTAAATCACGAAGTGCTAGTCTAGAAGCTAATGAACGATTGTAAACCATATCATAAGTAACAGTCGTATTATTTTCACGTCCAGCCATCAAAATTAAAGCATCATCCCGAACAGTCACCGAACCTTGTTTATAGTCATTTGTTCTGTCTATAAAATTGACGGTAACCGAGTTAATCATCTCAGTAATGATATTTTTTTTAATATCGGAAATTTTGACTATATTCGTTTTATCAAAAAGAGGTAATTTTTCAATATGGTAGTCATTTCGAATTACTTTTATTTCAAATTGATTTGTTTTAGCATTTTGATATAAAACACAGTTTGCAGTATTTTCAATATTTTTCTTCAAATCTTCAAACTTACTTTGATCATTCCATATATAAGAAAGACCAAGTTTTTCTCGATAAAAGAGATCAGCAGCTTGTCTAAATGAATCTTCGTTAATGCTGTTCTTGATTAGGCTCGAATTAAAACCATTTTGCTGATTAAGTACTAATTCTCTTAGTATGTGGGCGGGATTCATATCTGCATTGAGATTATTGATTGCATTCATGATGGTATCATAAATAATGTTCGAATCGGTTCCCTTTATTACTGGTATCCCATCTTCTGGCGTATTATCAATTTTTGAACTTAATGATTTATTGGTATTATCAACATTGATACAAAATATTTTGACATCATGTTCATCTTGTTCATTAAATTGACCTTTTTTATCAATCATATTATGAATTTCTTCATTTTTGATATGGTCAGCATTTTCTAATTCACCATCACTAACAAAAATACAACATCGATTCATTGTTTGATTGAATGTGTCTTTAAAGAAATTTATAGAATGAGATAACACATTTTCAAGATTTTCTCCGCCAACAATTTTTAAATTATCAATAAAAGATAAAAGACCTACAATATCGTTTTGAGAAACTTTTCTAACTAGTTTTGTTTGTGGATTTCCGCCTTGATAAGTGGTTATCAGAATATCTAATCTTAATGTCATCAAATCGATTGAAGTTGAAAGATTTTGTATAGCACGTTTCATCGCTGATTTAAGTGCTTGGATTCGCCCTCCACTCATACTCATTGAAGTATCCAATATAAAATGGATAGCTGTATTTGCACTTCCATTTTCAGTTTTTATCACTGCTTTACTGTCATACCATTGTCGTGTTTTTTTGGAGTCTTGATAATGTATACGCTGAACAACTGCCGAAATATCTTTCATATAAGGGTTATTTCCCCAATAAAATTGTCGGAATACAAGACCCGCGACATGACGATAAGCCGGTACAATAGCTGATAATTTACTTGCCAAATAACTATTTCGATTATGTTGATGATGACCTGAATACACATCAACTGTACCTGATACACCACCTTCCCTTTTGTCACCACCGAATAATCCTTGTTTATTTATGGCTATTTGTCCATCTTGCACAGCACCTCGCCATGCTGTCCTGTCTGCTACGCTAATATTAGTCAATTTATCTATAGTGCCTTGACATAAAACCATACTGACTCCAGCGTAATATTTATAACCTACAGTTTGCTTTTTCTTACTTCCGCCCATGTTCTACGCTCCGCATGTTCTATAACTTGATTTGCCATTGCATCATTGGTTGATTTTAAAATTTCAGAATCTATTCCTTCTTTCAAAAATTGGTTCCAATCGAGTCCATGACGTTTAAAAAACTCCCGTCCACCACGACTACATTGTTTTACTGCAATCATATCGTCTCTGGTTACAATTATTTTCATTATTTTTTGCCACCTTTTTTTCTAATAGCTGACGTTTTTTTATCTCCAATCCAGGTATAAATTGGATTGGTTATCTTAACGGTACCAAATACAATGGGTATTCCCGTTCCTTCTGTTGAAGTTCCCGTTTTAAATTCATCAGCTTCTATTTTTTGTTGATTTGCTTTACCCTTTGAAGACACCATCCCAACGACCATTCCAACAACAACAGCAACTAATGCAGAAATTAAAAAAAACATATTTCGCTCCTAAACAATTGAATTACCGTTATTTAACGGTTCTAAAGGTAAATAAGGAAATCCACCATAATTGATGGTGTTATTAAATGAATGGCAAGAATTTAGGGTTCTTAAACAACCTTTGTACAGCGTAATTTGTAATATCCCTTTATTTAAATTGTCCAACAATTGCTGATTTTTTCTCATTAGGACTATTGATGATTGATTATGTTCTTTAATAAACGTCTGTTCGCCTTCAGGCGTCCTTAAAATACCTGCCGTGAAATAACCATTTTCAATTTCACGTTCAAATTCAACCGTGACGATATCATTTTCATAAGCTAACACAGTGCCTTTTACCTTAAAATCCTCTCTATTTAGACCACAATGTTCGCCATAAAGAGAATAACGACAATTACGCTGAATTTTTCCATTTACACCAGTTTGCCCTGAGCGTGTAATCAATAATTCAAATGTCATCACCATCTCTTTTTCTGATGTTGATGTCTGAGTTAAACGCCCACTCCATGACATCGTAGTCATATTTTTTTTATCGAGAATATAGATATCAACAAGTAAATGCTTCGTGATATCCGGGTTTATCCATGATTTCACGACTTCATTAGTAATTGGCATGGTTATATCAATTTTATTTTTGGAAATAGCGGCATCCCGTTTTATCGCTGTGCGATTGATGGACTCTTTTTTATATGTCTGATTATCAATATTTAGTTCACGCATACCATTGGTATAACGATATGTATTGATTCCATCATTAAAAACATATAATTCAGCTTGTTTAAAAATATTGATCATCGAAAACCTCGATTATTGGAATGTTAGATTGAGCTTGTAAATAGGTATCGTATTCAATTTGTATATCATCGGTGTCAAAACGACATAACATTAAGTGACTAATTTTTGTTATAGGCTTAGTGATAACTTGATCAATCGTTAATTGAATACTTTTACCCGTATTTTTAATATTGATAATTTTCACATACGAAACACTATCTGGATGAAATAATGCTAAATATTTAAATGATGGGTTAAATGATTGATTTTCTATATAAATCTTATCGCCTAATATATGTGTTTTAACAAGATTTTCATCGTTATCACATAACCAAAATGCGTTAAGTTTTCCTTCGATTCGATAAATAAATTTTTTAAAAGCCTGGATTTCTTTCAGTCCATCAAGGTAAAAAGTCAAAGATCGAGACAGCTTTGAATATTGCCAATTCTCAATTCGGGTAATTTTACCTAGATCATAATCAACAATTTCAATATCTTTTTGAATTGTTGATTCATTCACTCCATAAAAATTATGCAATACTTCTAATCCAAGATACTTGATACCATAATTAGCGCCGCTGCTAAAATTCAATTCATGACTTAGCTCAACACTAATATCTATTTGACTTTCATACCCTGAAGTCGTGTATTTAGTATTAGTAAGATAACATGGCATTAATGGAAGAATATACGCTGCTTTATAATGATAATTTATCGGTTTTATATTGACCTGCTTTTCAACAGGAACTCTTTTTTTTAGTTCAAACACTAATTTGGTTTTTTTGGGTTCTATGAAAACAAATTCTAATGGCTTTTGTTTTGGTAATTGTAGCCATTCATTTACTTCACTATGTTCAGCATTCTGATAAATCAAAAACTTATCACCCACTTTTTGATTTAAGATATTAGGTATAGTTTTCTGACCTAATTCTAGCTCACCAAGATATATTCCTGACAACCAATCTGGTATCAACCATATCTCAGTAAAATTATTTCTGAGTGAATTTAAATAATAGTTACGATTATGAATATGAGTTAAAAATGAGTATTCATAAGAAACTCGTGGTAAAGCACGTAAACCTATTCTGTGCTCTCTACCGTTTTTTGTTTCGATGATATCAGTTAGCCAGGAAAATGTTTCTTTAGCCCCTTTTATGGGTTGTTCTGTAATGATATTTGACATGTTGGCCTTCTATAAAAATAAGAGTTAAGCAATTTTTGATATGTTGACAATGGTGAAAGGCTAGCTAAATGCGCTTTTGTTAATTTGTTCTTGAATGTTTATAAAGAAAAAGCGCCAATTGAGGCGCTTAATTTTATTAGTTACTCAAGTTTTAAATCCACTTTGATCTTATAACTATATCATTTGGGATTTTCAATTTTGATGCAATTTGGTCTTACTTAGACATTTTAATTAACAAGCTTTCACTATTGTTGCTAGTTCATCACCATTTTCTCGATTTATTTGCATTATTCGCTTGACACCTTCTTGAGTAGATAACCATTGCTGTGCACTGTCATTGTCATTGACTAATGCAATATTAATGATTGGGGCAATAGTTTGTAAGCTACTTTCAGCTTTTTCAGATGTTGAAGTTTGATTTGTAATTTGAGGAACTTGTATGCTACTCATATCTCCACGTTGTAAGGCTTCAAGGTTATTAACCCCTATTCGTTGCGTTGCTGACGCATTCATCACAAATTCTTGACCATGTACTAGACCTGCTACCTGAGTTCGTGCCAGGTTCCCCGTATAACCACCTTTCATAAAGCCTGTTGATTGAGATCGAATGGCTGCGACATTCGCCATACCGGAAGTAATAGCCGCCGCCGCTGCTGCTGCACCTAGAGCCGGGCCTATATAAGGAATACCTGCCATAGATGCATAGGCAGCATTAGCAGATTGATAAGTATTTACAATGGCCTGTGCAATCGCTGCTGCTTTACCAACTTTAGCCATCGTAGCATTATTTGAACTTTGTAATTTTGCCACATTGCCAAAAAATTTATCTGCCTGACTTAAAATAACATCATTTTGTTTGGCCCAAACTTGTGCTCTTAATGATGCGGCAACCGACTGATCAAGATTGAATTTTTCTGTAAGAACATTTATTTGATCATACATCGATTGATATTGTTCAATCTGCAAACTTAATAAGCTCCAAGAGTTTTCGAACATTCCTGTAAATGGACTTCGACTATCTGTGTTCAACACGTTAATTATTTCATTATCATCTAATTCGGACAGACTTAAAGCATTAACCAAATCACCAAAATCTTGTTGCTTTTGTTTTTTTGAATTATTCTCTAAGCCGTCTTTAATCGCAAGTATTCTCAAATACTCCTGATTCAATTCGATTGTTTTTCTTAATTCAGCATTTTGCTGTTGATTTAATATTAAACCTTTATTCATCAAATCTAGAGTGATACGATTAAATTCATTTTCTATAGCCCTTTCTTGAGAAGAGAGTTTCATCAGTTCCCATGTTCGCTCTAACTCTTTATTATAATTACCAAGTGGATCTATTGATTCATCATATTGCTGATTCAATAATGTCATATAGTCACTGTACTCATTTTGACTAATTGCTGCTTTTTGATAGATGCCTGCCAATTCTGATTGTTTTTTGTTGAATTCTGTTAGTTTATCATTTATTGGATTTAACGAACTTAGTAAAAGTTGTTCATCTGGAGTTATTAATGTGTTATCTGTATTTTTAGCTGTTGATTGATGTTGTGCTATCCCTGTATTTTTTGTTTTTGTCGTCAATGTATTGAAATTTTCATTTGGATTCTTCAATATTTTTGTACGATTTATTACAACCTCAAAGCTTTTTAATATTTCGTTACTTAAGTTTTTAATACTATCTTCAGCTTTCTTAAACGGATCTGTATTCCAACTATTTTTTAACAATGTTTTTAATTTGTTTAAATTTATTCTTGCTGAAACTGAAGCACTATCGATACCTTTTAGCTTTGTTTTGATTGAGGAAGGAATATTCTCTGAAAACTGTAATGTTTCAATTGCCATATAAACCCCTTTTTTGCCTGAATATAATCAAATTGAGGTACAATATTTATTAACTAATAAGTCTGTCTCTCATGTTGATATATTTTTAAAGCGCTGATTTAAATTATTTATAGGTAAACTTTTTACAAAATAGTAGTAGTTATACAAGTTCATTTTAGCCTTATATAACCACTCTATTTTCAATAAAAAATTTAATGAACTAAGCTTAATAAAGATGAATAATCATCTACTTTTAAAAAATGTTACTTAGTTTTTTGATTTAAAAGCCCGATTAACATATTTTAAATTTACCTTATCCATTTCACGTATTAGATAAACAAAATCATTCGTATCTTCATTATCTAATTGATAAAACCGAGCGTATTCAATGATTGCTAACCATGAAATAGGTGTTGGGCCCATTGAATGTGAACGTGTCGTATCTAAATCGAGAAAAGCTTGATAGTAAAATTCAAGATGTTCGTCAAGTTCGGGTTTATTTTTGATTTTATCTGGAAGTGCTTGTCCCATTTGTTGAGACATTCTGATGATATCTTCGTCCTTTCCATTCATATCAAGTTGATATTCAAGGACTTCAATTAGTTTTTTATATCTTTTTCCAGCTCAACCGTTTTAAATAAATCAATATCACTTGCTTGTGCAATTAAATCATTAAATAAATCAGGCAATTGAGTTAAAAGTTTGATGGCATTTTCAGAAGTGAAAGGTATAATTTTATTGTCACGTCCTTGTATGTTTTCCCAGCCTCTTAGTACACCACCAACAAAAGCTTGCATCGAAATTTCAATGACTTTATCTTCTGGCAAAGAATCTAACTGTATTTGTCTTTTGTATTGTTTAGTTAGTTTTTTGATTAACATCGAGTATTTAGAATTTACGCCTCCCATTCGGGCTAAATAGAACGTTGGAATTGTTCCATCTTTATTGGCTCCATAAGTCACTGGAACCCCATCTTTTTCTTTATTTCTATCTGTTTCAAATTGTTCAAATAAACTCATTTTCTTCTCCTAAAAAGCACAATTATGATTAATATAATTAAACGTTAACATATGGCATTGCTGAATCAGGAAGGTATTCAAATGTTTGATACATCATTGTGTAACCATGTTTGTTTTCCGCCCCTGTTTTCTCAAGTGGTATCGTAATTTTCTGATCTTTTTCTATATTAGGCATACCACCACTTAATGCTAATAAAGGAATGTCAAAAATGACACCTGAATTTTCCGCAGCTAAAATTGTCGAAAAGCCAACATCTGCGTTGTTTCGAATCGCTTCTATCGCATCAACCGAAGAAAAGTAAGCGGTAATTGATCCAGTTACACTAAAATTACCAACTGATACATCAAAGCTTCCTAAAATTCCAAGTCCTTTAACTCCTGTAACACCATTAGAAATAGCTAAACTGGAATCAGTAACATAAGCAAATAAAGCACTTGGTGTTGAACTTTTGGTATCATTAATACTTAATTTTTGTCGATAAATATTAGAAGTTGCGTTAAAAGGTGATGATTTATCACATTCTAAACGTTCACCTATAATTCGATTCTTCCCTTTTTTCGTGAAAGAATTACATCCAACATAATTCAAATCTGCAGTAACATATTGTGCTGAACCCATATTAATGGTTAATTCATTTGCAACTGCCCCATTAACGTATTGGGCTTGAATTTCGTTATTAACTGAACCGAGTGTTCGTTCAAAACAATAGGTTTTTTTAACAATTTTATTTTGTTCTTTTTCATTTTTAATTACCGTTCCAAAATAGATTTCTAATTTAATATTAGCACCGGTATCATTTTCAGGCACAAAGTCGGTATCATCAAAAGTTATTGTTTTCGCAGTAATTTCGGTTATTCTTGCCCAACCTCTATTTTTTGGAAAATAAGAGTCCGATGCATCACCACCAACCCAAATCCATTCACCTTCAATTAATCCGAGCTTAGTTAAATCAGTCGAAGTAGAAACTAATTTAGGTAATGTTCCTTTTTTAACTTCCATTGAACAACTACCAGAGCTGAATTTAAAACCTACCGCAGAAATTTTTGCGCTAGCTGGCGGATTCAATTCTTCTATTTGTGGTGTACTTGAGTTAGTTGAAATATTGTTATCAGAGCAAGAAGATACAATTTTTAAACCATTGTTTGCAAAATTGCTAAACCCTGAAGCATGAATAATCGTGCCTGTCAGTAATTTTTGCGGTAATTTATGACTATCTGGAAAATTATAACCTTTTGATACACTCTTAATAGGTAATGTTTTACCGCTAAGTGATTGAGTTGTAAATTTTTCTCTTGCTTCTGCAAACATGAAGCCTCGCATTAGCCATGGAAAAATATTTTTAGTCATATCAAGGCTAAAACCTGCTGAAGCATCAATATCAACAATTTTACCCTTTTGATTTTGTCGTGAAGGATTGATCGTTTCTCGCTGTAGTAAGGTTGTAGAACCGCCGAAATCACTATAGCTATTTACTTCGATACCATGCCAAACAGGATTGCTAGGAAGTATTTTTAAATCATCTTCTTCTGCGATGTATAAACTTGTAACATTACTGTCAATTGTTTTTGTTGTATTCATATTATTTCCTAATTAATTAAATGTTTTAGTTGTATTTGCAAAATAACAATTGAAAATATTGCTATTTTGCGGTGGTTGATTATCAGAATTTCTAAATAAATCGTTAGAATTGAGGCTATCAATTCATCTAATATACTGATGAGATTTCTGATTTAATTTTTTGAGATTGTATTATTAGAAAGTTGTTGAGAGTTTGAATAAACTCACGATGGAGATGATGTTTAAGGTTTAAATCTAAAAATTGAAAACGTTACTTATGTTAACTTAAAAAGTTGTAAGAAAAGATATAACATCTTTTTTATACTGATGACTCTGTTAGTAAGATAAAATTAATTATTTGTTTACGTTTTTTGAAAACCTCCTTTTTAAATAATTTGGCATTGATCATATAAAAAATAAATCTGAAATATTTTATAAACTATCAATTTCATTTCTATCAACTAAAAAACGGGAAATTATTATTTTAGTAACCCATTAATGTTTTCGAGAAATAAAAAAGCCCCACTATTTATAGCGGGGCTTTAAATAAAATTATCTTAGTTTAGGTTAATTATACACCAAAAATGTACGGTGTCAATTAATCAAGCTAAATTATCGGTTTTAATTAACAAAAGTTATACTTAAAAATAAAGAATTTGATATTTTTAAGGTTTTTAATTATTGATTTGACCCAATTTTTTGTAATCTTCTTCAGATACCGCTTCACACCATTCATTATAGGTATCCTCACCCAGCACTTCGATAGCTATATGGCTAAAACATGAGTCAATCTTGGCGCTATGCCAATGTTTTACATTCGCAGGAATCATAATCACCATACCAGGTTCTAAACTTATTGGCTTGTCCCCATATTTTTGATACCAACCGCTGCCAGCTGTACATATAGAATTTGCCCTCCTCCTTTTGATGCATGATGAATATGCCAATTATTTCGACAACCAGGCTCAAATGTAACATTTGCAATTAATAAAGAGGACTTTGTGGGTTCTGTTAATAAATTTAGATATGATTGACCAATAAAATATTTAGCCTAATGTACATTAGGCTCACCTTGTCCAAATGTATTATTTTTTTCAAATTCTGATGGGTTAATTATTTTCATCATTAATATCCTTGTTAGAAAATGAATTAGTATCTGTGTTAGGAAACTGATTTTAAGAAAAAAGGACTTAATGATTATTTATATGTCCTTTCTGTAAGAAATATCGTATTTTATTGCCCTTTTATTGCATTAAGGACAATCTTTAGCTTATCTAATAATCAGGTTATTATATTTAAGATTATCTAATCTGCAATATAAAAAAAATTGCAATAAAACTTTCTTAAAAAGATAAAGTATAAAAAAATTGGATAAAATTACTAAAATTTCAACCATTAATAAGCAATCAATTGTATTATTTGAATAATTAATTCTAAAATAAAACAAAATCACTTTTTGCATTCCTATATTTAAGAAAAATGATTTTGGAATTATACAGTCTAGAAATTTTTAATACCTTAATCTGAAAAATAAGATATAATTTAAATTATTTAAACTGTGTTATTTATCATGAAAAAATATGTAAAACGAAAAAGTAAATTAAGAAAAAGAAAAAAAAGCAAAACTTATAAAACAACTACTATAGATTACATACAACACCTTAATTTAAATAAATTATTTTATGGGAAAGGAATAAGTAAAAATAACAAGGATGAACTTCCTCAGTTAATAGAAAATTTAATTGTTATTTTCTCCGAATATAATCCTTTAGATACTTTTTTAGCATTAAACATATCTGAATTGTGGCTTCCAAACATTTCTAGTCAAGTAAAACATACGTTAGCACTTAACGTCTTACTTTCCATGAAAGTTGAATCATTCAGAAGTGAGAAAAAAATAAACACATATCAAGAATTCAGACATTTTCTTTCTTCGGTTTATCAATATCTACCAGAATCTCCTTATTTAGAAGACTATGTTCCCGAGCAAGATTGGGATGAAATAAAAGTTTTATGGAAAAATGAACTATATAGGATATTTTATGGTGGTTCTGTTGAACTTATTACTGATTACATAAAAGCATTTGAAATATATTACTCAACTTATCCTAATATTTTAAAACAAATGGAAAATATTTTAATATTACAAAATATTTGTTTTTCTTTTTTTGATAAAAAAAATTTCAACGTTAAAAATAACATCGAACCCGGTTATATAGAAATTCCTTCTGAAGAATTCTGGCACGAATGTTATCATATGCTTGTAAGTATTTTTACTTCTTTTCAAAATGTAGCACACCAAATAGATGAGGTATTAATTAAAAAATTTGGTGATATTGATCGTATTGATAGTTCAAAAACATTATCAAATATGATTCTTAAGGGTGTAGCAATCCCTGCGGTTGGTATAAATATTGATAATAATATTTATCCTGTTTCATTTAGAAATATGGTAAATGTAGTTATTGAATATTATGCAAAAAAAAATATTAAAATAAACAGCTCATATGCATTATCAGATTTTTTGTCGCAAAGGTTTAATAATATAATTAAAGAGCCTTTTAAACTATGTAATAAATGTAAAATTCTTCCTTATGAATTTTTTGGGTTACTTCAAAATGAAAATAATTTTTCTTTTTTTACATTTATCGATATAAACCAACCCAATTATTTAAGAAAACTATATAATGATATCTATAAGTTTTTATTAGAAGGTGAATGGCTTTTAACCAAGCGATCTAATCCAAATTTTATTCAAATTAAAAATAATTATGGCAAACAACCAACTATAGATAACATAGAACTCATTGTTATTTTCCCTCATGTTTCAACTTGCCCTACTTGTACTTTTGAATTGCCCAAATTAAAGTGCGATTATTTAATCCTTTCATTAGTTGAATTCATTTTTTTATTTGATTCAGTGAAAAACCTAAAAGAACTATCATCTTTTAGATCTTATTTGCATAACTATGAAAAAAAAATAAATCCTCTTTATTCCATAGCTGATATATTTGCTTCATTTCAAACAAGCAATTCAGTTTTAGAGGATGGGGCTGTTTCTTTCAATATGATTTCACTTGATCCCCATTTGGGATCCAATTGGCGATTTAATGAATTAAAAAAGTATTGGTTAGCAGCTCCATCAAATTTTCCTTCCTCCAATACAAAATGGAATATTAAACACAGTTATGATGGGAATGTATTATTAATTGCTCAAAATCATTTTGGTGCATCTTGGTCAACAGAAATAAACAATTGTACTATACATTTTTATTCCAATTGCGAGCCTTTATTAATAGAAGATCCACTAAATGGTGAATTGCTTACTTTATTTTTAGAGTGTATTTGTGATGCTTTATCACAACGCAAAGATATTTTAAAAGATATATCATTTTTAAAATATAAGAATTTGGCTATAAACTGTTTAGCCGATCAAAAATATTTGGTTAATAGTAATGACGATATTAAAGAAAGTGATGAGCAGGAACTAGTTACATCATATTCATTAATTAATAAGGAGGATATATCTGCTAAATTAGAAATTGGTATAAATCTACAATTACTCCAATATAAATTGAATAAACCACAAGATGCTAGCTTCCAAGCTGAAATTTGTATTGCTTTTTTTAAACTTATTTCAACGATTCTTTCCTTTGAATTTCCTTCAGAAATAGAACAAAAAATTCAGCAAACTAAAGATAGAATTCCGAGAATTATTATTTCTAAAGAGCAACGAAATTTTGACACTTTAGAAAAATCTCCCAAAATACCTGAACAAAAACACTTTAAACTTGCTCGAAAAAAACTGGCACAGTTAATTAAAGACAATGATATTCAAAAAGGAAAATATGAGTTACATGAAGCTAAAGATATAATTAATTCATTAGCAACCTCTTTTAGAGACAAAATACATGCAACAATTACTTCTTTTAATCGAAATGAATTATTGTTAAATATAATTGAAAATTATGATGCTTATGTCAATGAAAATCATAATAAAGAAAAACGAATCAAACTTAGTCTTCAACATGAAGTTAATTATAATAGAGTCGAAGAGTTATCAAAATTAAATATGGAATTTAAAAGAACAGCTGCTAATTATAGATATTTATTAGAATGCGCAGTAAATTTAAATTCGAAAAGTACTTATTTACCTGAAACAGATGAAATATTACAATTAATCGCTGATGTTGATTGGTTAATCGTTCTTTATAACTTCAGCGATATTATACACAATGATATTGATGTAGGAGGATTAATCGTTGATAATTTTTATATTCCTCAAGTTTATTTCTCTAATAATAGAGAAATAAATGAAAAAATATTTAATGAAGAACAGGCTCGTTATAAACTTGGTTATAACTTAAATATTGATGATGAAATAGAACCTAATATTTTAATTAGCAGATTAGAAAGACTTGACGCTGCATTTAAGCAAGATCTTGATTTCAACTATTCTAGTTTATTAGTAACCTTTTCTATATTATTTCAGTGGGCTCAAATTAATCAAATTCCAATGAATTTATCATATACATCAACTAAGGCTGAATTAGAAAAGGTTTTAATAAAAAACTGTAAAAACTTATCTATCGATGAAGCAAGAAAAATAATTAATTTTCTTATATTAGAGCCAAATCAAATAAGAAAATTATTAGGTTCTGAGTCAGAATACTTTGATGTTCCTATATCAGATCATAATAAACGAGGTCATAGATATAATATACGCCCACTAATCGAAATTGATAATAAAATAATTTGGGGAGCAGCTGCAACCTATAGGTCTTATATGATATGGGCTAACCATTTAGCAAACGGTTATCTTCCTGCTGAATTTGAATGGAAACATGTCTCTCATGAAGTTAGAAATATAAAAGAGTATATCGAAAATCAATTAGAAACAAAAACTTTTGAGATCATTAAACGATTTACATCGTTTTTAGAAAAGGGAATTGATTTTAAACGTAGATTCAAAAAAGAAAAATTTCCAGATGTTGGAGATTTTGATACATTAGCTTACTTTCCGGAAAAGAACATTTGGCTAAATATTGAGTGTAAATATAATCAGCCATATTACTGTATAAAAGATATGAGACGATTAAGAGAGAAAATATTTGGTAAAGGAGATAAAAGAGGTCAAATAGGAAAAATAGAAAAAAGAATAACTTTTTTGACTGATAACCAAGATAAAATTCTTTCTTTATTAAATTGGAATAATCCTGAAGTAAAATGCAAACCTCAAATTATTAATTTATATATTAGCAGACAAATTTATTGGTGGTTGAGATACCCACCATATGCAGTTGATATTAATTTTGTGCAAGTTGATTTTTTAGACTTTTGGTTGCAAGAAAAAATTTCAACAATATGCAGTGTATAATTTGAATGGATATAGGAAATTATTTACACTAAAATCTGTCATGTCTCGATTCGATTTGATTCGATTTAAATACGATAATTCATGTAAAAAAATTTATCAATGTTTTCCAATTCAATCATTACCGAATTAATTACCAAAGGAAAAACTTTTTTTTTCAATTTTATGATACTAACAAAGTTTTTCATTATTAATGAATAATGTTAATTATGGGCTATTATAATTTTTGATGTTATTAATGATATAATTAGAATAAATATTTTAATATAGGAATAAAAATAAGTAATCATTTAATAAACAAATTAAAAAGTATTACCAATAAGTACAAAGATTGTAAATATTGTGAATAGTTATACTAGGAGTATAGCTTCAACAATTATGTTTTATTACATGGATGGCAGTTAAATAGTTGGGTGAAAGGTTTTCGTATATTTATTATAGAAATTATTTTCTGTTTGGAGAATATGAGGATTTACATCCATATAATGAAATTTTATAAAAAAACTTGAGAAAAAAAGAGTCTGTTTTCATAAGACTTAAAATAATTGTTTATGTAAGTATTATTATATTTACTTATAAATCTATAGTTCAATCTTTTTAAATTTATCTATCCTCCCTTTTTTTATTCGTCTTATAGGTTGATATCTATTTTTCCATTTACAAGCAAATACCAAATGACATTAGGAGAGCAACACAAGGTCATTCTATTTGGTTGTTTCCTTTTTTAGGGACTAATATTATTATCTCTTTCCATCACTACATCATTAAAGATCTAAACAAAAACAGGATCGCCATTATGATTAATGCGTTAAGGGCTAATAAATACTACGGCAGTTTTTGAATTTGAGCTAAATCATGCATAAATTATAAAAAATGGATAACGACTTAGATAAAGATATGTTATATGTTTTTAAATTTGCTTGATTCTTATGATGGTGGCCCCTACTGGACTTGAACCAGTGACCAATCGATTATGAGTCGACTGCTCTGACCAACTGAGCTAAGGGGCCTTTAGTGATGTGCTACTAAGTTAGTAGGGTTGCGATTATAATAGACTTAAATCGATTTTGCTATAGTTAAATGCATAAATTAAGTCGGTTTGCTTATTTCTTAATCTTTAATCTATTGGATACTTTGGATTTTAATAACTGATATTTTTAAACCCATTAACCTGTTACAATGTTTTAGGTTATAATTAATGTTCTGTTGTTCTAATGGCTGAGGAAATATTATGTCTTGCAAAAAATTATTATTAGTTAGTTTAACAGTGTCTACAGCGTTATTTTTAAATGCATGTAGTAATTCTCAATATGAGCTTACCCAAGCTGGGCGTCAAGTTCAGTTTGTTGATACTAAACCAACGGCTAATTGCCAACTGTTAGGTAAAGCTGAAGGACGTCGTGGAACATTTTTTTCTGGTACAAAAACACATAGCGAATTGATACGTGATGCTGCATCTGATTTGATGAACAAAGCTGCCGCTATGGGGGGAAATGTGATATATGATGCTCAAGATGCATCATTACAATATATCTCAGATGTTGCTCCAACTGATGCGGTTATGGTTGGTGATGTTTATCGTTGTAATTAAGATTGATTAAAAGGGGAAGTACTCCCCTTTTTTATTCACAAAATAAATTTTAATTATCCATTTTGAGCTTCAAATTGTTTCATAAACTCAATTAAGTAATTCACACCTTCAATATCCATCGCATTATAAATTGATGCTCGCATTCCACCGGCAATACGATGCCCTTTTATACCAATAATATTGGCTTGCGTTGCTTCACTAACAAACTTTTTATCTAACTCTTCATTGGGTGATAAAAACGTTACATTCATGATGGATCGATTATTTTTAGCCACAGTGTTTCGATAAAAGTCTGACTGATCAATAAATTGATAAAGTTGTTGCGCTTTAGCATGATTGCGTTTTGCCATCGCTTCTAATCCGCCAAGTTTTTTAATCCATTTAAAAACTAGACCTGACATATACCAAGCAAAGGTTGGCGGAGTATTAAACATAGAATCGTAATCGTTCAACACTTTATAGTCTAAAACGGAAGGCAGAATAGATTTAGCATGACCAAGAAGATCTTCTCGGACAATAACAATGGTAATACCTGAAGGACCTATATTTTTTTGGGCACCTGCATAAATGATACCATAACGGCTAACATCAATAGGTTGAGATAGAATAGAAGAAGAAAAATCAGCCACTACAATTTTATCGTCAAAATTAGGTTCTTCAAATATTTCGATACCATCAATGGTTTCATTTGGGCAATAATGGACATAAGCCGAATCACTATTTAAATACCAATCAGACATAGGTTTAACTGATGTAATTCCTGCCTGTTTAATAACAATATTTTGTTCGATAACATTGCAATATTTTTTTGCTTCTTTAGCTGCACATTCACTCCAATATCCACTATTGATGTAATCAGCACTGGTTTTATTCCCTAAAATGTTTAAAGGAACAGCTGCAAATTGTGCGCGAGCCCCACCCTGACAAAATAATATTTTATAATTATTGGGTACTTTTAAAATGTCACGCAAATCATTGGTTGCTTCAATCGCACATTGATCAAATTCTTTGCCTCGATGACTTAATTCCATCACCGAAGCGCCCGTATTTTGCCAATTTAATAATTCAGCCTGTGCTTGTTGTAAAACATCAGCAGGTATTTTAGCCGGACCTGCACTAAAGTTATAACTCTTACTCATTGCAATTCACTTTAATCCTTCAAAAAATAGACATACATTTTTACACTGTCTGGCAAGATATACAATCAGATTTTTATCAAGATTTTTTGAATAATCGCCGTCAAATTTGTTTTGTATATTTGATAAGATTATTGAGTAATAAAAACAGTGATAATATAAAAAGCCAGCAAAATACTGGCTAAACAAGTGGGATGAGCAATTAAATTGCTAATTGTCGTTTAGCATTTTCAATCGCCATTTTTACTTGGTCTGGTGATACGCCCCCTTTTGCACAACGTTTGGCAAGACAAGATGCCAAAGACAAAATTGGGTAAACATCATTGTCGATTACCGAACTAAACGCTTTTAGTTCTTCTAATGAGAGTTCTTCTAAAGCTTTTTGTTTAGCGATAGCACCGACCACGGCCTCACCCACAATATGATGGGCTTCACGAAATGGTATACCTTTAGCAACTAAATAATCTGCCAGTTCAGTCGCATTTGAATAGCCTTGTTTGGCGGCTTCTCGACATCTATCGCTATTAATTTTGATATCTTCCAATACTAAAGCGGCCATATCTAAGCATTCAAGCCATGTATCTAGAGCATCAAAGAGATGTTCTTTATCTTCTTGTAGATCTTTATTATAAGCAAGCGGTAATCCTTTAAAAGTGACAATTGCACCAGTTAAAGCCCCCACAACTCGCCCGACTTTTCCTCGAATTAACTCTAAAGCATCCGGATTTTTCTTTTGAGGCATCAATGAAGAACCAGATGTAACACGATCAGACAATTCAACAAAATTAGCTTCACCGCTATTAAAAATAATCAAATCTTCTGCAAAACGTGATAGATGTACCATACCAATTGAAGCGTTATTTAATAATTCCAGAATATGGTCACGGTCAGAAACAGCGTCTAAACTGTTATTTGTTGCTTGAGCAAACCCTAACCAGCTTGCAAGCTCCTCCCGATCCATAGGATAAGCGGTACCGGCTAGTGCCCCACTACCTAATGGACTCACATCCAAACGTGTTAACGTATCTTGTAAACGGCTCACATCACGCGTTAACATCTCATAATAAGCAAGGCACCAATGCGCAAATGTAATGGGTTGTGCTCGTTGTAAATGGGTGTAACCTGGCATCACAGTCTCTTGATGCTTGTCAGCCGTATTAACTAAAGATTGTCTTAAGTGATTAATGGCTGAAATCAACTGTTGAATTTCAGATTTGCACCATAGTTTTAAATCGGTAGTAGATTGGTCATTACGACTTCGTCCTGTGTGTAATTTTTTACCAAGATCGCCCACTTTTTCAATTAATTTGTGTTCGACCCAACTGTGAATATCTTCAGCATCACTTTCTAAAATTTGATGAGGATTGTGTTGAACACTGACTAATAATTCATTTAAGGCTTTTTCGAGTTTTTTTTGCTCATCATAGGATAAGACACTAACCGTGACCAATGCTTTAGACCAAGCTATAGATCCAATAATATCTTGCTCAGCAAGACGATAATCAAAGCGCAAAGAATCATTAAAATGTTTAAAATGTTGATCTGCTGCTTGGCTAAAACGCCCACCCCATAATGCCATACCTACCTCAAATATTTATTAATCAATTTTAATTGCTAAACAATCTGAATTTATTGTTCTTATTTTGTATAAAATAGCTAACAGAGTATAAAAGAGATATATACAGGACATAGCCTATATATATCTTTTATCTCACTTATCTAGATCAATATCAAAAAATTACTTTTCCGATTTTTTTGTTGTTTTAGATTTAGTTACTTCTTTGGTTGCTGCTTTAGCTTTACTCTCCGTTTTTACCTTTTTTGGTGAATCAGATGTTTTTGTAGCAGCTTTAGCTTTTTTAGCTGGCTGTTTTTTCTTTTCTTCATTCAATGCTCGAATGCGTGAAGATAAAGAAAATAATCGAATAAAACCACCAGCATGGCTGTGATCATAAACCTCATCTTCTCCGAATGTAGCAAACTCTTCGTTATATAAGCTATTCGGTGATTTTTTCTGCACTGCGGTAGCACTGCCTTTATAAAGCTTCACCACAACTTCACCTGTCATATCTTCAGCTAATACATCGGCTGCTGCTTGAATAGAACGACGATAAGGGGCAAACCAACGACCATCATAAACAACATAAGCCATTTCAAGACCTAACTGCTCACGCCATTTGAAACTATCACGATCTAAAATCAACTGCTCAAGCCCTCGCAAAGCGGTCATCATAATGGTACCACCAGGCGTTTCATAACAACCACGTGATTTGATTCCTACTAAACGATTTTCAATAATATCGACCCGACCTACTCCATGTTTAGCACCAATTTTATTCAATGTGGCAACACAGTTGTAAGGCGAAAGTTTTTTACCATTAACTGAAACTACCTCACCTTTTTCAATACCAATAGTCACAAGTTCAGGTTTATTTGGTGCATCTTCAGGAGAAACCGTCCAAGCCCAGCAATCTGCGTTTGCTTGATTCCAAGTACTTTCAAGAACGCCACCTTCGGTTGAGATGTGCCAAGCATTTTCATCACGACTGTAAATTTTTTCGACCGTTGCGGTTGTTTGTATTTTTCTTACTTTTAAATAGTCAATTAAGGCTTCACGTGAGCGTAAATCCCACTCACGCCAAGGTGCTATCACTTTTAATTGGGGAGCAAGCGCGGTATAAGTTGTTTCAAAACGGACTTGATCATTACCTTTACCTGTCGCACCATGGCAAAGCGTATCGGCGCCAACTTCTAACGCATATTCGACTTGTGCTTTAGCAATAATTGGACGTGCCATTGATGTACCAAGATAATAAGTTCCTTCGTATAAAGCACCGGTTTTTAAGACTGGGTAAACATAATCTTTAACAAATTCTTCTCGTAAATCGACCACTTTACATGCTACAGCGCCAGAAGCTTTGGCTTTCTTTTCAACATCTTTCAATTCTTTTGGATCTTGACCGACATTAGCCACTAACGCATAAACTTCACATCCACCATAATTTTCTTTTAACCAAGGAATAATAGCGGATGTATCTAAACCACCTGAATAGGCTAAAACGACCTTTTTTGTGCTACTTTTTTTCATGTTATACCCTTTCTTAATTAACGACGATCGACAAATAAGTTAAAAAATCTTGAAACCTACATCACTTTTTTTCTTAAAACAGTTATAATGATAACCGATGTAATATAATATCTGATCGCTATTTAAGCAATAATTCTTGTGCCCGTTATACCGGATTTTCCATTAAATAATTCTATTAGCTTATCCGGTTCTTTCCAACTTGCTATATCAATTCCCCTGCCTAACGCTTCAGCAGCTTCAAATGCAGAATTAACTTTAACTATCATGCCATCAGTAATCACCCCATTAGCGATAAGTTGATCAGCTTGTGATTGTGTTAATGATTCAATGCGCTGTTTATTCTCATCTAAAACGCCAACTACATCAGAAAGCAAAATTAAATCAGCATCTAATGTTTTAGCTAACGCCACTGCTGCATGATCAGCGTTAACATTCATCATTTGGCCTTCATCTGTTATACCAATTGAACTTACGATCGGTAAATAACCGTTTTTTATTAGAAGATTCACTAAAGTTGGATCCCCAGCCTGAGCTTCACCAACATACCCGAGCTCTTCCGAAATCTGCTTAACTTTGACGCTATCACCGTCCGCTAAACAGAGCCCTATACTTGGTATATGCTGTTTTTTAGCTTCAGAGAGTAAAGTGGTATTTGCGCTACCGGCAAGACTACCAACAATCACATCAATTTGATCTGCCGGCGTGACCCTTAATCCATTACGACGAACAACGGGGATCGATAACCTATCCATTAAGGAATCAACGACACTGCCCCCACCGTGTACAATAATTAAAGGACGGTTAAAATTCTGTTTATAATCACGAATAACTAAAAACAACTTATTGAGTGCATCTTTATTATCGAGTAGTACTCCGCCAAGCTTAATAATTAATGGTTTCATTTCAATTCCCTATTAACTTAGATTATCGTTAACCGTTATTCATCTTAATTTATCGATAAATATCCCAATTTTCAAAGTAACGCTGTTGTTTCATCAAAACCAAATCGAATATTCATACACTGCACAGCTTGTGCTGCTGCACCTTTCAATAAGTTATCTTCCACTGAAATTAAAATTAAATGTCGTCCTTTTAAAACAAATCCTATATCACAATAAGGTAATCCAACGACAGCTTTTAAAGCTGGCCAATCTTTTTGATAAACTCTAACTAAAGGCTTATCGATGTAATACTTATTTAAAGCCGAAAGAATATCATTAGAAGACACATTGGCTTTTACAAGGCAGGTTATCGTAGCGTGAATACCTTGTTTAAAACATCCTAAATGAGGGGTAAAAATGACCTCTTGACCTAGATGCGTTGCAATTTCAGGTTGATGACGATGAGTAAACAATCCATAGGCATGTAAGCTGACTTCACAAAATAAATTATTATGTGAAGGTTTACGCCCTGCACCACTTACTCCACTTACCGCATTGATGACAGGTAATTGCGATTTATCTATTAAATCTTCTTCAATTAATGGCTTTAAAGGTAACAAACTGGCCGTTGGATAACAACCGGGAACGGCAATTAATTTTGCTTGTTTAATTGCATTAAAATTCCATTCGGCTAAACCATAAATCGCTTGGTCTAACCATTGTTGATGTTGATGAGTAAAACAATAAAAATCTTGATAAAATGAGGAAGAATTAACACGAAAAGCACCCGACAAATCAAAAACCGTACAGCCATGCTCTAAAAAATAAGGGGCGATAGCATGACTAACAGCATGCTCAGTTGCCAAAAATACCAAATCGATATCATTAATTAAAAAAGAATAATCTGAGGTTGCAATCAAAGGTAAATCAACCACCCCTTTTAATTGAGGATGAAGATTATAGTCTGAGATAAGCTTTCCCCCATCTTGACTATTTTCTGAAACCGTTAAAGCAACAAGTTCAACATGTGGGTGTTTAGTCAAGTAATAGGCTAATTTTGCACCTGCATAACCACTCGCTCCAACAATAACCGCTTTTAACATACCATTCCTATAATTTATTATTAAATAATGAATATATAGTAGGTTATTTATTAAACCGACACAAGCCCTAAAATGAATTTTTATTCACTTTTTGTGAATTTAATTTCATTTATCGATTTAAAGTAATGTTTAAGACAGTTAAAAACCTGCCGACGACGATCCGCAGGTTTTTTAAATTGATACTATTTCAAAAGTGTTGCTGATTTTAAAATTGCAATAAGTAGATCCCAATAACGATGAACGCTTTGAATATTCACTTTTTCATCAGGAGAATGAGGAGATACAATTGTTGGCCCAATCGAAATCATATCCATATCAGGATAAGATTGCTTAAATAGACCACATTCTAGCCCAGCATGTATTACCATAATTTTTGCTTTTTGCGAAAAAAGTTCATGATATTTGTCTTTCGCAAGTTGCAACAAACTAGAATCTAATTTCGGTTCCCAACCAGAATAACCGCCACTAATTTCATAATTTGCATTGACTAATTGACTCAATGAAATTAAGGTCGAAACAACCGCATCTTTAGCTGAATCTACTTGTGAACGGATTAAAAAATTTATATAGAGTTGATTCTCTTTGATATTCACAATGCCTAAATTTAAAGATGTTTCAACGACGCCATGTATTTGATTACTCATTCTCACCACACCATTTGGTGCTGAGTTCAACCAATTGATGATTTTGTTTTGATGCTCGGTTGTTAATACACGTCTAACTTTAGTTTCATCAACATCACTCAAATTTATTTCAATATTTGGTTCAACGCTACCTAATTCGTTTTTTAAGGTCGATTTGTATTGCTGAATGATTGACTCAAGCTTAGGTAAATCTTGTTTATTCAATGAAATTTCCGCAAATGCTTCTCTTGGGATTGCATTTCGTAATGATCCACCTTGTATATCCGCCAATCGAAATGAAAAGTCCTGAGCATACTCCGCCAAAAACCTTGCCATAAGTTTAATGGCATTACCTCGCCCAAGATGAATATCACACCCAGAATGCCCACCTTTTAAACCTTTTAATGAGATACGCATATAACAATCATGTTTTTCTGGCATAACAGCATAAGTAATCGCGAACGTTGTGGTAAAATCAACGCCTCCAGCGCATCCTGTAAATATTTCACCTTCATCTTCAGAATCGGTATTAATTAAGTATTTGCTTTTAAGCCAATTAGGTTGAAGACCAAATGCCCCGTGCATACCGGTCTCTTCTGATGTGGTAACAAGCACTTCTAACGGCCCATGCTCAACAGTCGGATCAATTAAAACAGCTAATGCGGAAGCCAGCCCAACACCATTATCAGCTCCTAAAGTTGTTCCTTTAGCTTTGACCCATTCACCGTCAACATAAGCTTGAATAGGATCAGTCAAAAAATCGTGTACTGTGCCTTCATTTTTTTGAGGAACCATATCCATATGGGCTTGTAACGCAATTGAAGGACAATGTTCCAAACCTTTGGTTGCTGGTTTTGTTAACAAAATATTCCCTGCTTTATCGATTTGATAAGCAATATGATGAGAATTGGCAAAATCAACAATATATTTAGTTATCATTTGTTCATGATGCGAAGGATGTGGAATTTTACAAATATCATTAAAAATCTGCCAAGTAAATTTTGGCTCTAATGTGGAAAGCATAATATATCCTCAATATTAAGTGAGTAATTAATTAATGAGTGGTTTTTTTTGTGTAATCGCTCTATAATAAGGTGCAATTTTACATCTATTTTTAGTCCATTAATATTAATTTATTATATTTACACATTCGATTAAAATTGCGAGTTACTCATGTCAATAGAACAAAATTTAACTGAAGAAGAAATTAAAGCTAAAAAACAGCATAAAGCCGAAATCATCGCTGAAAAAGAAAAATTCAACGTTACCTGGGAAATGTTACAAGCCTATGGACGTCAACTTTCAAAACGTTTATTACCCGCAAATCAATGGAAAGGCATTATTGCAGTAAGCCGTGGTGGTTTAGTTCCAGCTGCGATTCTTGCTCGAGAATTAAGCATTCGTTATGTTGATACTGTCTGTATTTCAAGCTATGATCATGATCATCAGCGTGAAAAACTGATTCTTAAACAAGCTAATGGTGATGGTGAAGGTTTTATTGTTGTTGATGATTTAGTTGATACCGGTAACACCGCTCACACCATTCGTGATATGTATCCTAAAGCACGATTTGTGACTATATTTGCAAAACCGGCTGGTAAACCTCTTGTTGATGATTATGTTGTAGATATTGAACAAGATACTTGGATTGAGCAGCCTTGGGATACCGGTGTCATGTTTGTTAAACCAATTAGTGATCATGAATAATTAATCTACCACAAGGGATAATTGGCTGTTATGTCAGCGACTAAAAATCTATCAGAACAGATATTTAAACAGCAATATGATTATCCAGAAACTTCGGGGCTTATTAATCGTATTGATTACAGTGACGGTAGTAGTATTAGTCCGTTAGACGGCGACCTAGATTCAAGATGGTATAGAATTATCAATCCCATTTTGTGGTTTTGGCGTGGTTTGCCAAAGCTTGAAGTTGAAGCAGTTTTATCACGAATTGCTGCTTCAACTAAAAAACACACCAATGATAAATGGTTAGATTCAGTTATTAGTTATCAACCTGGTAATTGGATTTACGAATTTTTGAATCAAGCTGCTGAATGGTCAGCAAAAGCCGATGCTATCGATCCCACCAATTTAAGCGAAGACGATAAAAAAAATCTAAATACTTATTATTTGATTGCAAGCGAATATGCAAGTATTGCAAGCTATCCTCATTTTAAAAATGACGAGTTAGCGATGTATGCCCAAACATGTGCATATCAAGCTTATACAAAAGCACTCAATTATTCCCCTTATAAGATTAAAGAACTTGAATTCAAAGTTGAAGATCGGAATATCAAAACGCTACTTCATTTACCTAAAACTGAAGGTACTTGCCCTGTCGTTGTGATCTGTAATGCACTTGGTAATTTGCAAATTGATTTTTATCGATATTTTAGTGAATATTTAGCACCGCAAGGCATTGCGATGTTAACTGTGGATTTACCCAGTGTTGGATACAGTCGTAACTTCACTTTAACTCAAAATAGTAGTCAGATTCATCAAGCCATTATTGAGCAACTTTCTACCGTGCCTTGGGTGGATAATAATCGTTTAATTGTGGCAGGTTTTCGTTTTGGTTCGCATATTGCAACACGATTAACCTATTTGATGCCAAATAAAATCAAAGGATTATTTAATTTTACACCTTTAGTTCATCAAATTTTCACTGATAAAGAACTACAAAAGAATCTACCTAATAGCTACAAAGATATGCTAGCTAGCCGTTTGGGATTACCGCTAATATCCAACCAACAATTAGCCGCCGAATTAAATTATTTTTCACTAAAAAATCAGGGTCTTTTAACTCGAGCTTGCCCAGTTCCTGTGATGAATATTATTTTCGAAAATGACGTGCTTAGTACCTTAACTGAAGCAAAACTTATTCATTCAGCCAAGCAAAATAAAATTATCACTATTCCAAAAACACCATTACAAAAAAGTTTACATCAAGCATTAACACAATCAGTAACATGGATGAAGTCTATTTTGTAATACCAGTATAAAATGAGTATTGTTATGACTAACATAAAACAGCAAGTTGTCGTGGTTAAATTGGGTACAAGCGTATTAACAAGTGGGACAAAACAGCTAGATCGTGCACGGATAGTAGAATTAATACGACAATGTGCAATTTTACATCAAGAAGGTCATAAAGTTATTATTGTAACGTCAGGTGCGATTGCTGCCGGACGAGAGTATTTAAACTACCCTAACCTACCTAATACGGTTGCATCAAAACAATTACTTGCTTCTGTTGGTCAAAGTAAACTCATTCAACTTTGGGAACAACTCTTTTCTATTTATAAAATTTATATTGGTCAAATGCTATTAACACGTGCAGATTTAGAAGATCGTGAAAGATTCCTAAATGCTCAAGATGTGTTAAAAGCAATGTTGGATAACCAAATCGTACCCGTTATCAATGAAAATGATGCGGTAGCAACAGCGGAAATTAAAGTTGGCGATAATGATAATTTATCTGCACTTGCCGCTATTTTAGCAGAAGCCGATAAACTTATTTTATTAACTGATATCGAAGGTTTATATACTGCCGATCCTAGATCAGATAAAAACGCTAAATTAATTTCAGAAATCGAACAGATCGACGATCATTTGCGTAGTATCGCAGGCGATAGTGTTTCAGGGTTAGGTACCGGTGGAATGAGCACAAAAATACAAGCTGCCGAAGTCGCAGGAAGTGCCGGTATCGAAGTTGTTATAGCGGCAGGAAACAGACCCAATGTAATTATCGATATCATGAGTAATAAATCGGTTGGCACCCGTTTTCTTGCTCAAAAAACACCATTAGAACATCGCAAACATTGGATATTTGGTGCACCGATAGCAGGAAAACTTATATTGGATGATGGTGCAGTTAATGCAATTTTAAATAATGGAAGTTCCCTTTTACCAAAAGGAATTATAAAAGTTGCGCAAACTTTTTCACGTGGTGAAGTAGTTGATATATGTGATAAATCAGGCAAATCCATTGCCCGAGGAGTCAGTCGTTATAACAGCGATGCACTACAACAAATAGCAGGACATCACTCGTTGGAAATTAGCCAAATTATTGGCTATGAATATGGTTCAGTTGCCGTTCACCGAAATGATATGATTATTAAAGCATAATTTATTAGCAATCTTATTTAAATACAATACACTAATAATTATTAGGCTTAATAATTAAGATAAAATCAATTGATTTAAATTCATAAATACCAATAATAAGGCAGAAAATCAGCATAATGCTTTAAACGTATATTTTGCGTTTAACCAATATTAAGAATTAAAAAATCTAAAAAGGTCTCATCATGTTAAACCAAATCGGAAAAGCAGCAAAACAAGCTGCATACCAATTAGCACAATGCCCTACTGCTGCTAAAAATAAAGTACTTACGGTCATTGCCGATTTATTAGAAGCACAAAGTACCCTGATTCTAACAGCTAATGCGCACGATATAAAATTAGCAAAAGAACAAGGCTTAAGTGATGCTATTGTTGATCGTCTACTGCTAACCCCTGAGCGATTATCATCGATTGCCAATGATGTTCGTAAAGTTATCACATTGAAGGATCCTATAGGTGAAATTATTGATGGGTCAACGTTAGACAGTGGTTTAAAGTTACAACGTCACAGAGTGCCATTAGGTGTAATTGGTGTTATTTATGAAGCTCGTCCAAATGTAACCATTGATATCACCTCGCTTTGCTTAAAAACAGGTAATGCTGCGATACTCAGAGGTGGCAAAGAAACGCTCAAGACTAATATGGCGATTATTTCTGTTATCCACCAAGCCTTATCACAAGTTGGATTACCACAAACCGCCATACAATATATTGACAATCCTGACCGAAAATATATTAACGAATTACTTAAACTCGACAAGTATATTGATATGATTATTCCAAGAGGTGGCATGGCACTCCATCAGTTATGCCGTGAACAATCTACTATACCTTTCATTACAGGTGGAATTGGTGTTTGTCATATTTTTGTTGATGAAAGTGCTGATTTTGATAAAGCTTTAGCCATTATTATTAATGCCAAAACACAGCGGCCTAGTACTTGTAATACGCTGGAAACATTATTAGTTCATCATAAAATTGCACCAATGTTTATGCCGATATTAAGTCAAATAATGACGGATAATGAGGTTACCTTACATGCAGATAAGCGCACAATTGAAATGTTAAACTCAAATAAAGCTAATGTGTATCCGATAAAAGATGAAGAGTTACGTCAAGAATGGCTATCAAAAGACCTTAATGTTGTTATCGTCGATTCCCTCGAAAATGCAATAGAACATATACGAGAATATGGAAGTGGTCATTCAGAATCAATCTTAACCCGTACCCTAACTAATGCTGAACAATTTGTTAATCAAGTCGATGCAGCAGCGGTATATGTCAACGCCTCGACACGTTTTACCGACGGTGGACAATTTGGCTTAGGCGCTGAAGTGGCTGTAAGTACTCAAAAATTACATGCCAGAGGCCCTATGGGACTTGAAGCACTAACAACCTATAAGTGGATAGGTATTGGGGATGATTTAATTCGTCAATAAATCTGTATCAACTGTTCAGTAACACCTGACAGTTGATACTTCAATATTTAGTCAAAATTACGCATTAATAATGCATAATTTAAATCGATTTCTTCTGGGATTGGAATATAAACAATATGCCCATCACCTAATCCCGCTGGCACTGGTTGCCCTTTTTTATTCTCCATACGTTCAATAGTAAAAGTCATGTTACCTTTTGGTGTCATCATCTCAACACTATCACCCACTGAGAACTTATTCTTAACAATAATTTCCGCTAAACCATTTAGACGTTCACCACTAAATTCCCCCACAAACTGTTGTCTGTCGGATACCGAATGACTGTGAACATAATTTTGCATATCTTCATGCTTATGACGACGCAAAAAGCCTTCGGTATAACCGCGATGCGCTAAAGAATCAAGTTCAGCCAACAAACGAGGATCAAATGGCTTACCTTCGCTTGCAGCATCTATCGCTTGACGATACACTTGTGCCGTTCTTGCACAGTAATAAAAGGACTTGGTACGCCCTTCAATTTTCAATGAATGGACACCTATTTTAGTCAAATCTTCTACTAGTTCTACCGCTCTTAAATCTTTAGAATTCATGATATAAGTTCCATGCTCATCTTCGAATGCTTGCATGTATTCACCCGGTCGACCAGATTCTTCTAACATAAATACTTTATTTGTTGTTTGACCAATGCCAAGTGTAGGTTCAACTTGTTGTACCGGTATGGGCTCATATTTATGTACAATCTGACCTACTTCATCTTCTTTTCCTTCGGCAACTTTGTATTCCCAACGGCATGCGTTAGTACAAGTGCCTTGGTTAGAATCTCGTTTATTAATATAACCAGATAACAGACAACGCCCAGAATATGCCATACAAAGTGCACCATGGATAAACACTTCTAATTCCATCTCAGGAACTTTTTCACGTATTTCGGCAATCTCATCAAGAGACAGCTCTCGAGACAACACAACACGTGTTAGTCCCATTTGATGCCAAAATTTAACGGTTGCCCAGTTAACAGCATTGGATTGTACCGATAAATGAATTTCCATTTCCGGAAAATGCTCACGAACAAGCATAATTAAACCCGGATCAGACATAATGAAGGCATCGGGTTTCATATTGACAATAGGTTCAAGATCACGAATAAACGTTTTAAGTTTCGAATTATGAGGTGCAATATTCACCACCACATAAAACTTTTTACCCTGTGCGTGGGCTTCGTTAATGCCGATAGCTAAATTTTCATGATTAAATTCATTATTGCGAACACGCAAACTATAACGAGGTTGACCGGCGTAAACCGCATCTGCACCATAAGCAAACGCATAACGCATATTTTTAAGAGAACCGGCAGGCGAAAGTAACTCAGGTTTTGGGTATAAATTTGTCATTAAAAAATGCCTCTGATTTCAAGTCAGTATTACTCAGCAGTAATAGGTTAAGCAAAATAGGTGGGCATTTTACGCTTTAGGCTAGAGCTTGGCAAATTTATTTAAAGATGAACTTAACAAATCCTAACTTGATAGGATTTAATACGATTTTCATCAAAAATGATGATTAAATTCAAATCAAATTGTTCAAATAACTAATTCTTTAATGATTGGAACAACGATAAGAATATACCATATATCGTAAACTAGAAAATAAATGGTTTTCACTTTATTTAACTATTCATCTTTTAGATTTCTTTATTAATAAGAGGGAAATACTCTTCCCAACGATACTCTCTGATTGGCATAGGCTTTTCGTTCACAAAATACAACACCAAAGCGGGTTTAATTCCATTCCAATTATCCACAAACTCATAGCCAAGAAGAAAACCATCTTTGATTAATTTTTTTGCTTTTGCATGATAATTAAAGTAGCTCATAGTAGTCAAATCAAGAATACCTATAATTGACTATTATTTGTACTCTTTTTTGAGCAATATAGCAATCAGTTTAAACAAAAATTAATGAAAATAGCGTAAGATTAAGTTTGAAATTTAGAATATGAGTTGATTAGAAATTTAATGGAGGCGCGTCCCAGAATCGAACTGAGGTAGACGGATTAGCAAACCGGTGCATTAAACCAACTCTGCCAACCCTCCCAATAAAAACGGCAACCGACATTAATTAAAAAATTATGAAACAAACAAAATGTGCCGATTGCCAAAAACTGGGTATAAAAAAAGCCCCGAACACGGAGCTTATAAATGTGAAATTTTTGAATATTAATTTTTTGATATTAGCAAGGAATGAAGTCTTTTAATGATCATTAAAATAGTTAATAGTAAATTAATGGTTACAAAAATTATTAATGGCAAAAACAACAAACGATTTATACTCAATTCAATTTCAGTCCAAGGAATGTCTAATATAAATTTACTACCCATTGAATATACTAGGCATAACATAATCAAAAATAATGAAACAATCATTGAATAGCTGATATTAAAATATAAATCTTGGAGTAAGCTTGATTTCAATTTCAACATTGAATCGTTCTTATTTTATCATCATTTAATTTTTCATTAACCTTACCAACCTGATCATAAACCAAGACCAGAACGCTTAATAGTAAGGCCGTGAATATCGAGCCGAAATTAACGAGCAACGAAATAATATCAATGCTTAAAAATATACCCCAAAAACTACCTAATATAGCAACTAGCGCTGGTAGAACAAAAAAAGTCACGATATCACTAAAATCCAGCTTTTTTGTACTGGCATTATAAAGTGTTTTAATGTGCCCCTTAATTAAAGAGCCTATATTTATTTTGGAATTCATAATTTATCAACCTATAGACAACCCAGGATACATGTGTTGAGCGTACTCCTTTGAGATTCTTATACACCACTTTTGCATTGATTCAAATACAGGAACTCCGCCAACTATTTCAACATCATCATCTAACTCAATTTCGCACATAACATTGGTTGCTTTTTTGCCAATTCTAAATGTTCTTTTTTTACCACCCAATTCAACAACGCTTTTTATTACCCCCGAATTTTCAGCTAGCACTTCAATCACTTTTAACTTATCGCCTTTACCGATGAAATCTCTCAGCCTCCCCAAAGATTTATTTTTCTTTGGTTTGATAACCAACTCTTGCTCTTCATGTCCCAACAGCGTTAATTGGTCTGTGATATCTTTGCAACCTTCAAATTTAACACATCTAATTTCAGTTGTTCTGGCATCCAACCAAGAATTAAAGGCTTTGTCATATGATAAAGGATTCATTTGTAAACTTTGATTAGTCATACTGTTAAAATACTTAGAAAATAAAGAATAAAATAAGGTTTTCACACCAGAACTTCGGTAATTAGATGTTAATACAATAGCCTCATCAAAGTTTTTTGGTATAAAAAAATACATAAAATATTTTATAATTTCAGCATTTTCTTGAGCTTTTTCGAAATCAACTTTACCTGTTTTTATATCAATAATATCTGTTTTGATTCCATAAACACCCACAGAAAACCATATTGATATAAATCTTTGTTCATCATCAAAGAACAAATTTTCAAATCGATACACTTGCTTTGAATCAGATTTATCATGGTAATCTCGATTTTTTTTAAAAAAATCTTTCAAAAGTTCAAATAAATCATATCCAGCAATATTATTAAGAGGCGAATAATGATTTCCTTTAGGGCCCATAATGTTTTTATTATAACTACGGAATAAATATGGAGAAATTGAATACATTTTCTTAATTTCATTTTATTAACAATACAAAATATATTTAACAGTATAGTTTATATTTTAACTATTTTATATATTAAATTTATAGAAAATTATATTTATTTATAACCAATTTTGTGTTAGTAGTTAAATCTTTAACAATGGAGTATTTCGATGTTTGTTAATGCTGATTGCTGGAATGGGCATAAAAAAACCGACTTTTGTCGGCTTAATTACATTGTTGAGTAACGAATTTATTATCATTACCCTGAATTTGTTTTATTTTCAGACTACGAAGGTGCGACCAAAGATAAGCAACTATTTAGTGGTCACAAAACTGAAGCGCAAGTTAATACATATGACAGAAAAGTCAAAGTTACACCGACGCTAAACCCACCTCAGAAAGAAGATTTATTCTAACTGTATATTCTAAGTATATTCTAAGTGGTTTAAATTTTGAGCGATTATTTTTTTAATTTATTGATTTATTTTATATTTTAATGGAGGCGCGTCCCAGAATCGAACTGAGGTAGACGGATTTGCAATCCGCAGCATGGCCACTCTGCCAACGCGCCGTTGAGGTCTAACTGAATAGGTGGCAAATATTAGCATTGGCATGTTTATACGTCAAGAATAAATAGTTTATAATTACAGCAGTCACAAAAGTTATTTAATCTCACTGCCCTTTTCGATAATTATTCATCCAAATTTCAACATATAATAGACATAAATATAAAAAATTAAATTTAGTGATCAGCAAAAATCAATTAGTCTATTACGTTTTAAAAATGGTATTCACTTGCTTACGGATTAACTAAAAAGGCGGTTGATAACGACTGATGTCAGTACTTAAAACAAAAAAACCAATAACCGTGAATTATCAGAACTGTCTTTACCAGCTTTGTTTATCTGATTAATTTTCAGAATAGTGATAGATCCATGTGATACCCTCATAGTCTGCGAAGGCACTCGGAAATAAGTAAATGCCATTGAATAAAGGAAAGTTAGCATACTTCCATTCTAAATTAAACTGCGGATAGATTTTGACAATGGCGTCATAAAGCAATGTAGTGCAATATAAATGATCTTCATCACGACTAGCTAGTACAAACGGAGCACCTTGTTTAGTTAATAGTTCTGCAACTATCAATTGTTGTTGTTGATCAGATAAAAAATGGGGTCTTGCTATCGCATACTTCTGCGCAAGTGAAGGCGTAGTAAATTCGTCAATTGTTGAAATAATAACTTGATTTGGTAGATTTTCATTATCGCCCGTTGTTGCATGAATTACTCTAACTTCTGGCTCAGTTGCAATAATAAAACCAATATGAGAAAAATCACCCCCGCCTAATTGATTAATAACCAAGCTATCAATTTGTACACCTTTGCGAAAAATCCAATCCCCTACTTTTATAAGTGGAATAAAGTTAGATTGAGCATCTAAAGAATCAGCTGATACCGTTTTTGTCACTAAATTAGAACAAAACAGTATAACAATAAAGACATAATGGCAAAATTTCATGACAATTTAAAAATTAGTTAATCATAATTGAAAAAGGGTAACCATTGATTTACCCTTTTTTATTTTCGTTATTAAATACTATTCTTATGATTTATTTCATATTGACAAGCCATTTACCATCAATCTTTATCAAATCTAAACTAGATTTCTTTTGAGCACCATCTTTAAATGAAACAGTGACTTCAACTTGAGCTTTTGTTTTATCGGTATTATATTCAGCAGGTGAACTAACGATTTTATCAATTCCGCCATGGTTTTTTGCCATTTTTGCAGATTCATCTAAAACACTCTTAAATTTACTTTTTAATAGTATTTTTACATCAACTCCATCTTTTTGCATATCATCAGAAATATACAATAAATCCATAAAGGTATCCATATCAACGCTATAACCAGCTTTTGTAAATTTTTCTCCAACGGCTTCTGGAGAATCATTATTGGTACAGGCAAAAACCATAAGCGATAACATAAAAATACCCAAAAATTTTACAACTAATTTCATTTTTTTTTCCCATTAACAGAATATTAACGACATAAATCTATTCGAATTCCTTTTCAAGGTAGCATAAATCGATTTACAAACTTGAAAAGGTACAAAATCATACTATGTAATATTTTAATTGAAAAGAAATAAGTAAAATTTTATTAATTATTCTTAAGTAATCAAAAACAAAATCGTTATATTAAATTACATTTTAATACTTTATTTACTCCGTTTTTTAAATGGACTTAATGACCCTGTTCATTTGTATTATTAATAGAAATTGAAGCAACTTGCACTGAAATAACACCAAATTATCTAATAAAAATATGAAATAAATTGATTAAATCAATTCAAAATTATTCAAAATAGATTGCCAGTTATCATCTAAATCAGCTTTAATCGTGATTGGACACAGCGTTAGAGGGTGAATAATATTTAGTGAACTTGCATGTAACATTAGTCTTTTAATACCAAAGTAAGCAGTAAAGGCTCGATTTTGATGAAGATCACCATGTTTACTATCACCTAAAATAGGATGAAATATATGTTTCATGTGGCGACGTAATTGATGTTTTCGACCGGTTTGGGGTTTTAATTCCACAAAACTAAATCTTGCTGTATCAAATTTACCAACTTTAATCGGTACTTCGATCTTACTGATACCTCGATAAAAGGTAATTGCATCTTGTGCGGGTTTATTCGGTGTTGAGAACTTATCGGCAATTTTATCCAGCTCCTCAACTAATGGATAATCAATTATCGCCTCACCTTCAACATAACCACGAACAATTGCATGATACGTTTTTTCAATTTGTTTAGTTGCAAACTGTTGTGACATTAAACGAGCCGTTTCACTAGATAAAGCAAACAATAATACCCCAGATGTAGGACGATCTAAGCGATGAATAGGAAACACATGTTGCCCAATCTGATCTCGCAAAGTTTGCATGACAACCGTTGTTTCATGTTTATCTAACCAACTGCGATGCACAAGCCAACCGGATGGCTTGTTAATCGCAATTAAAGCATCATCTTGATAAAGAATTTCGAACATTATTTAACAAATACTATAAAAACAGTTTTTCAAGTTCACTCGCAATACTGGTACTGTTATTGTCACCAATAACATGGTCGGCTTTGGCTTTCACTTCATCATCTGCGTTGCCCATCGCAATACCCAGCCCCGCCAATGTCAACATTGAAATATCATTATAGCTATCACCAAATGCGACGATTTCACTAAGATCGATATTTTCGTGATTAGCCCAATGCATTAAACCATTTCCTTTTGTATTGCCCTTCACGGCGACATCAGCGCGATTCGACCAAGACCATTCGCATGAAAATTGATTAAGTGCTTCAACAGCATCCGAAAATTGTCGTAATGCAGGCAGATCATGACTACTTGTGGCAAATTTGTAAACCGCTCCTGCTTCGTCAATTACCTTATCAAAGCTATCTACTTTTTTAATCTCAGGTTGTAAAAATGAAGGCAACGAATTTACCCATTTAAAAAAACCTTCTAAATGATCATCGAGCACTTCATAAGTCATCATTTGGTCAGTGTAAATAAGCGTATGAATACCATATTGATTGACCAAATTAAGCAATGTTTTTGCTTGCTCTTTTGTCATGGGTTTACCGGCAAATGATTGCTGTTTTTCAAAATCATACAGGTAAGATCCATTACAACAAATTGCAGGTGTTGATAATTTAAGTTGATAATAATACGGATAAATAACAGAATGGTGACGACCAGAAACTAAAATAACTTTAACACCTTTGGCACTGATTTTTTCAATCATCGCAACTGTCTCAGGTAAAATTAGACGATTACTGGCAAGTAAAGTACCATCCATATCAAAGGCAACGGCTTTATACTTCATTTTATTCCTCTTTCTATCTTCAAATAACTATTCCTACACCCTTTTACATCATTCGATTTTGGCTAATTTAACGAATGATTTGGTAACTAATTAGAAAATACTGATGCTTAATCTACAACCGATTTACCATTCAATTTTTTGACGACCAACAAACGAGTGCGATAACGTTGTACCGTCTACCATTTCAAGTTCTCCACCAACTGGCACGCCATGAGCGATACGGGTTGCCGTTACATCAAACTCTGCACACATTTGAGCAATATAGTTGGCGGTTGCATCCCCTTCAACTGTTGGGTTCGTCGCTAAAATAACCTCACTGATCGTTTCTGAAGATAGTTTGTGCTTTAATAGATCAAGACCAATATCAGTTGGACCAATACCATCTAAAGGAGAAAGATGACCTAACAATACAAAATAACGACCACTGTATTGACCGGTTTGTTCAATAGCAACGATATCTGCTGGGGTTTCAACAACACAGAGTTGACCGCTACTTTGACGACGAGCATTGGCACAAATGGTACAAATGGATTGTTCAGTAAAAGTTCGGCACTCTTGGCAATGACCGATATTAATCATCGCTTCATGAAGTACGTGAGCCAATTTAATACCGCCTTGTCGATTACGCTGTAATAAATGGAAAGCCATCCGTTGTGCAGATTTGGGACCAACGCCAGGTAAGCAACGTAATGCTTCCATGAGTGATTCTAATAATGGGCTAATTTGCATAAATTCGTTTAGTTATCACAATAAATACATTTAGCGTTAATAATACCTCTTTTCAAGCTTTGATAAAACAACAATTACATCGCTTTTAAATTTCAATTCAGGCAGAACGATTTAATAAATCACCCGATTTTAATGTCGATAACCGAAGCCATGAATGGTTTTAATTAAAACAGGATTCAATGGATCGAGTTCAATTTGTTTACGTAATTTAGAGATATGCTGATCAAGTGTTCGACTATTTGGTGAATAATCATATCCCCATACATAATCAAAAAGCATATCCCTTGTCACAACTTGATTTTGATGTTGATATAGGCAAGATATAATTTTGATTTCTCGAAGTGAAAGCTCGATTACTTGTTGATTACGTTTTGCACATAACTCGATTGGATAAACCGTCAAATCACCAAAATAAAAAAATTCATCGTTTATATGGTTAGCATGTTTTAATTTTAAATAACGTTTAGCAATAGCTTTGATTCTTGCTCGAAGTTCATGAATGCCAAAAGGTTTACTCATATAGTCATCAGCGCCAAGCTCTAAACCAATAACGCGATCGATTTCTTCATCTTTAGCGGATAAAAAAAGAATCGGTATATCATCATCTAATTTTCGAATCTCACGACAAACACAATACCCATCCATTTCGGGCATCATAATATCTAAAATGATAAAATCAGGTTTATCCTGTTTAAACAATTTAAGCGCAGTTTTCCCATTTTCAGCTTGAAGGATGGTATAACCTTCTTGTTGTAAAAGATCCGACATTCCTTTACGAATGTTATGATCATCCTCAGCGATTAAAATCTTCATGCACATGCTCCGTTAAAATTAATGAAAACGCAGTACCCGGATTTTCATTGGTTACCTTGATAGTACCCTGCAATTGCTGCGCTAATTGGTTGGCAATAGTAAGCCCAATTCCTGTTCCCGAAACGCCTTCGGTAATGGATGAATTTATCCGATAAAAGGGTTTAAAAATTTTCTTTAATAGATGCTTAGGGATACCACGACCATAATCCCGCACGGTGATAATAGTCTGTTTATCATTAGTCGTCAGTGATAAATCAACATTTTTGCCATTTACGGCATATTTTTCAGCATTGCTTAAAAAATTACTTATGATTTGCATCACACTATCTTCATCGGTAAAGATAGTGTGATTTTTATTCGAATTTAAAATCAAATTCAGTTGCAATGATTTTGTTTTAAGAACGGGATTGAAAGTTTGAAAAACTCGCTCAATGAGCAACGTTAAATTAACGGCTTTAAAATTCTGTTTAGCTGGCTTACTTAAATTAAGTACATTTTGCACTAAGCGAGTTAATCGCTGACTTTCACTGGTGATCACATCCAAATATTCAGGTACAGGAAAAGGTTCATCGATTAACTGTTCTTTTAACATTTCTGAATAAAGTGTGATATTAGTTAATGGCGTTTTAAACTCATGTGAAACTTGCCCAACAAAGCTAACTTGTTGTTTAGCTAAACGAATCGCTCGTGTATATTCTCGATAAACATAACAAACGATACCAATAACTAACACAATAAACAAAAATAATATTCCACCACCTAACCAATAAAAAGTAACAAAGTTTGGTGATAAATAATAATAAGTTAATTGCCAATTCTGTAGTGGATAGTCAAGCATCACATTAATGTCATTGATTGTCGAGTAACCATGAACATAGATTTGTTTTGAACCATCATAAAGACTGAAATTATCATCGATAGATTGATCTTCAAATAACCGAATAATATCTAACGCAAATTTAATCGTTGATAGCTCAAATCCCTTGATAATGTTACCCTTTTTAGACCAAAAAATCAGATGATCATAAGACTGATACCAGCCCGAGGTTGGCTGAGATAATTCACTGGAGGAATTGGGATTGATTAAAATTGCATTATCATACTTAATCGACTCAACAAATTTAACCCATTGCAGATCGTTACTATTACTGATATAAACAATGTTATTATGGCGAATTTCGAAAGCATTTTTAATATCCGATTGTGATTCTAACAGATTATCAAACGTACCTACGCCCTTTTCCAAAAGTTGAATTAAGCTAATCAAATCAACAGAACGCTGATTTAACAGCGATTCAATCGATGATTTTATATTCTCCAACCGGCTTTGTGCTAACATTCTTTGCTGATGTTGGCGCATTAAAACTTCATGTTCAATACTACGCCAACCAAGATAGCTAAGTGCCATTACAAATATTATACAAGAAAGAATCGCTGCTAATTGTTTCATACTTTCGTTATTTTTTAATCACACCCAGTTTAGTATTTTGTTGCTTTTCTGCCATTTCTTTACTATAAATTTTGCCATTTCCACTTTCATTAACTGCATCTGCTGCCATTTTTTTATTCCATTTCATATCATCTTTCACTCTATTCGCATATTCTGGATACATATTAGCAACTGCTTCAAGCCTATAACTGTTATCCTCTAGAATTTTCTGCGCAGCTTTTCGATCGCCTTTATTATAGAGTTCTAATGCTTTAACGCTATTTTCATTCACTTCTTGTATTTCAATCTCAGTAACGACATCTTGGCGCAAAGCTTTTTTTACGGCTTCCAGATTATCGGTATAAGCAAGTTTTACTGATTGTTTTTCTTTTTGAGTTTTCTTATCTAACAAATCATCATACACTAAATCAATTTCCGCTATTGTTTTTTCTTCGCCTACTTTACCTTGTGGTTGCTCGACCTCTAACAAAATATACTTTTCTTGATTAGAATAAATTTGATTCATTGTTACCGTTACTTGATTACCTTTGATTATGCCGTCTCTACCTAATAAACGAACCGGTTTTACCCCATCTTTTAAATAGATATTGATCTTAACATGTTGGGCAACCGTTGACATTACATCCTTGAACTCACGGGCAAATACATTTTCAAGATCTAAAGAATCATTAACAAATACATGATTACCATCACTATAACTGGCAATCGATGACATCAATAATTCATTATAATCCTCACCGATACCAAAAGTACTGACAGAAATATTCTTTTTGGCGGCAATAATGGCAAGTTCAGAAAGTTCTTGAACGGATGTCGGACCAATATTCGCCTGCCCGTCCGATAATAAAATAATGCGATTAACATTATCTTTAGACAACTGTTTTTCAACTTGATGGATACCTTTACTTAATCCGGCAAATAACGCTGTGCCACCATCTGCAACAATATTTTCTTTTATTAAACTAATCAATTTTTGTTTATTGTTAACTTTGGTTGAAGGAATAATCACCTTTGCATCATTATCATAAGCAACGACAGATAAAGTATCATTCTCATTAAGCATGTTAATAGCAAAAATAGCCGCCTCTTTTGCTTTAACAATACGATCACCTTGCATCGAGCCTGAGCGATCAATCACAATTGCCAAATTAATGGGAACCCGTTTTGCTGAATCAAATTCATGGCCGGTTAAGGAAATTTTTAAATAATTCTTCTCTTGGGAATTTTGCATAACAATTGGCGATGCAAGTTCTGAGCGAATTTCAATTTGCTTATTGACTTGTGCATGACTGCATAAACTTAATATTGAAAGCCCAGCTAATAGGACTGTTTTAATTAATTTCATTGTTTTTCCTTATATAAAAATATAAAAAGTTTATGTCATTATATTTATTTGACCCATCAAACTGTCAGATAGTTGTATTTAATTGTAAAAAGTTGTAAAAAATACCATTTTAGAACAGGAAAACGCCAATAAAATTTTCTTTTATAAAAAACAGATCATCTCATCCCCACTTCCAATATATATCAATCAAATGATGAACAATCGACCGATTTTACTGCATTGTTACGGTTTGTTTATTGCAAGCACAAAGAACGAAGGTATATAATACAAAATTAGCCATTCTTAAAAAGAGAATATTTAGAGAACATTTAATATGACTCAGTTACAAGAAAAACTTGCGCTTATCAAAAACAGCATTATCACCATTCCAGACTATCCTAAGCAAGGAATTTTATTTCGTGATATTACCAGTCTGCTTGAAGATCCTGTCGCATTTAGAACTTCGGTCGAATTGTTAATCGATCACTATCGAGATAAAAAAATCGATAAAGTTGTCGGTACTGAAGCGCGTGGTTTTATTTTTGCAGCACCAATTGCATTAGCGTTAGGCGTTGGTTTTGTGCCAGTTCGAAAACCCAATAAGTTACCGCGTCACGTATTTAAAGAAGAGTATCAACTTGAATACGGAACCGATACACTTGAAATCCATTCAGATGCAATTAAACCAAATGAACGAGTACTGATCATTGATGATTTACTTGCAACAGGTGGAACGGTTGCTGCAACCGCTAAATTAATTCAAAAAGCAGGTGGTATAGCAGAAGATGCCGCATTTGTTATTAATTTACCGGATCTGCATGGTAAAACAAAATTAACCGATCTGGGTATCAACTGTTTTACCCTCGTTGATTTTGCCGGTGAATAATCTTAGTCTACTGGGGCGATGTTGTCGCCCTACTCATGCTACGAGCTAACTCCTCCCTTCACTTTTTGTCCATGTTGTATATCAACTTCATTTTTATTCAATACTGATCGCCAACTACCACAACTGACGCTACGCAATAATACTCAATTTAAATCAACCACACGCCTAAAAAAGTCGCTCATTAAAAAGTGAATAAAAAATCAACTTAATGCTTGATTTACATTTTAATGTGAATTATTATTCAAAAATATCGCATAATTATTAAATAGGAAATAAATCAAACATGAAAAAATTTAGTCATATCATTGCCAGAACGCCTGCCAAATCCCTGATTCACGGATTAACTTCAGCAAATTTAGGCAAACCTGATTATCAAAAAGCCTTAGACCAACACAACAACTATATCCGAGCCCTACAGCAATGTGATGTTGATATCACCCTATTACCCGCCGATGAACGCTTCCCTGACTCGGTCTTTGTTGAAGATGTTGCACTGTGTACGCCACACTGTGCCATTATTACCAGACCAGGGGCAGAAAGTAGACGTAACGAGACTGAAATCATCATCGATACCATTGAACGATTTTACCCAAATAAAGTCGAAAAGATTAGGGCTCCGGGCACGGTTGAAGCCGGTGATATTATGATGGTGGAAGATCACTACTATATCGGATTATCGGCACGTACTAATCAAGAAGGTGCTAATCAAATGATTGCTATATTACAAAAATATGGCTTAACCGGTTCGGTGGTCACACTTGAAAAAGTACTACATTTAAAAACAGGATTGGCTTATCTGGAAAACAACAATTTATTAGCAGCCGGCGAATTTATTACCAAACCCGAATTTCAACATCTGAACATTATTGAAATTCCAGAACATGAAAGCTATGCCGCTAACTGTATTTGGGTTAATGATCGGGTCATCATGCCTGCTGGTTACCCAATCACTAAAGCTAAGATCGAAGCTTTAGGTTATCAAGTGATTGAGGTTGATACATCAGAATATCGCAAAGTCGATGGTGGTGTTAGCTGCATGTCATTACGATTTTAATTAAACGCTGCCAAAGCCGAATAAAACGCAAAATAAGACAAAATTATGAATACACCTACCCGTACAAAACTAGGCATACTTCCTTTAACCTTACTTGTGGTTGGCAGTATTGTTGGAAGTGGTATTTTTAGTTTACCGCAAAACATGGCTGAAGCGTCTGGTGCCGGCGCTATTTTAATTGCGTGGATCATAACGCTTTTTGGCATGTTAATGCTGACACGGATATTTCAGTATCTTTCGATTCGTTTTTATAAGATTAATGATGGTTTATATGGTTATGTCCGTGAAGGCTTTGGTGATTATATAGGATTCAACGCAGCTTGGGGATACTGGATATCTGCATGGATGTCGTGTGCCAGTTATTTAGTTATCTTATTTAGCGCATTAGGATCATTTGATTGTTTTAGTTATTTTGGTAATGGCACCACCTTGCCAGCAGTCATCGCCGGACTCATCTTTTTATGGCTGGTTAATGCCCTTGTTCTAAAAGGGATTTATCATGCTTTCTTATTAAATTGCTTAGTCACATTAGCAAAAATTATTCCGATTGGTCTGTTTATTGTCTGCATTATTCTTGCTTTCAAGGTTTCAACATTCAAAATTGACTTTTGGGGAACGCCACAACTTGGCTCAATCGTGGATCAAATAAAGCATACTATGCTTTATACCGTTTGGGTTTACTTAGGTATCGAAAGCGCAACTGTTTATGCTTCACGAGCCAAAAACATTTTAAGCATAAGCCGGGCAACTTTTTTTGGTTTTGCGATTACCAGTTTATTGCTCATCTGTGTGTCTGTTCTGTCGCTGGGTATTGTTCCTCAACAAGAACTCGCAGCAATGAAAAATCCTTCAATGGCTTTAGTCATTGAGCATGTAGTTGGCAGTTGGGGAGCAACGTTAATTAATATTGGGCTGATTGTTTCGGTTAGTGGTGGATTATTATCTTGGTTAATGCTTGCCGCTGAAATGCTATTTTTAACCGGACAAGGCAATAATCATACTGTTGCACGCTGTTTTGGCAAATTAAATAAAAATGGCACGCCTGCCAATGCATTATACCTAACATCAAGCTTGATCAGCCTATTGATTGTTCTCGCATATTTCTACCATTCGGGTTATAACACTTTAATCCAATTATCTACCTCAATGGTACTAATCCCCTATTTATTATCAGCTTTATTCGTCCTTAAATTAGCCATAAAATCTCGCAAAGTTTACCTGATTTTTATTGGGGCTGCGGGATCAATTTATGGCGCATGGTTAATTTATGCTGGTGGGATGTCTTACTTATTATTATCAATGATATTGTATGCAATTGGGCTAATATTTTACTTATACGCACGCAAGCAACGATGCCTTACGGCTTTCACTTATGTTCATGACAAAATCTATGCAATCGCAATTATAATATTAGCCATTATTGCCGTTATGTATTTTTATGTCATACTGGATTAACTAACATTTGGCGCTATTTTTGGAACAAATAAAAATCCGCTAATAGCGCTCTAAAAGCAGGCGAATACTGCCCATCATCACAACGCATACACAGTTGTTGTTCAATGACATTCGCATTAGGTTTTGGAGCAAACGCCATTAATGATAAAGAAAACTCTTTATCTGCCATGTATTTTACCTGCAACAATTGTTGTAAAAATAGATGATTTGATTCGCATAATTGCCTAAATTGATCTGCTAAATTAAAAGGCAGCACCAAACAGAATAGACCGTCTGGCTTTAATAATCGTTTGACTGAATCAATAAGCTGTGTGTAGTTTAAACTTTCTGTATAACGGGCTAATTGCCTTTGGTTCGTTCGACAATCCACGGCCGACTCAAAATAAGGCGGATTGGTCACAATCAAATCATAGCTATTAGCATCATCCCTATTAAAATGATTTACATTCCCCTGTATTGTTGATATGGATGTAAAGCCTGCTTGTTGGCTATTTTGTTGACATTGGTTAACGGCTTGTACATCAATATCGATAGCATCAATTTGACAAGCTTGATGTTCAAGGCGTTGTGCAAGCATTAACGCAATCACGCCACAACCACAACCGATATCAAGCACCTTATGAGTTGAAGAAAAGATCGGAGCCCATGCCCCAAGTAAACAACTATCAGTGGTAATTTTCATCGGACTTTTGTCATGCGCAACAAAAAAGCGCTTAAACGTAAAGCCCCCTTTTTTTAACGATTGTGATTTATTTTGCATGGATAAATTTTTTAAATAACGGTTTATTCGACGCCACCGCATCCGCCCAGCGTGTAGGTTCAGGCAAACGATAATCACGTAAACATAAATTGACCCAATTCAATGCACTCGCTTGGCTAATACGATGACCCGATGAAATAAATAACGGATTACAATTATTCTTGCTTTGTAATACCCAACCAATCTGTTGCTGCTTATCGGTGAGTGGCGTCATTTGACCGGCGACTTTAGGTAATGGATTATAATGACCGCAAAGGCGTTTTTTAGCGACACCAATGGTTGGCATATCTAATAATAAACCAAGATGACTGGCAATACCTAATCGCCTTGGATGCGCAACGCCTTGACCATCAACCAACAATAAATCAGGTTTATGTTCGACCTGCTCCCAAGCAGAAAGTAAAGCAGGATACTCCCGAAAAGATAAATAACCAGGGATATAAGGAAACTCGGTTTTTAACCGCGCGACATGATATTCCACCACATCAAAATCCGGATACGTTAAAATCACAATAGCGGCACGGGTGGTTTTGCCTTCATCTTCAAAGCCTACGTCGGTACCACCAACTAAAGTGATTGATGAATTAAAATCATCGGTTAGGTTTACTTGTTCAGATAATTGCTGCTGGGTTAGTTTCAATTGTTCTAAATTAATAGACATTTTCTTTCTGCTGAGTATTATTAACGGCAATAAAATGATTTTACCAGATTTAGTATGCCATATACATTAGCAAATCCAACCGAACTGACAGAAGAAATTAAAAAAAGCCGCTTTATTGTCAATGCGGCGCCGGTTATTAATGCCCAGCAAGCAACGGATTTTATCGATCAAATTAGCGATCCTAACGCAACACATAATTGTTGGGCATGGAAAATTGGTCAACAGTATCGATTTAATGATGATGGCGAACCAACCAGCACCGCAGGGCGTCCAATTCTATCAGCGATTGAAGGACAAGATTGTGATCAAGTAGTGGTGGTGGTAACTCGTTATTTTGGCGGAATCAAGCTTGGCACAGGAGGCTTAATACGAGCCTATGGTGGGTCAGCCAGTCATTGTCTACAAAAAGCAGAATTGATTGAACTTATTGCCCGAATACCTTTGCAGTTTCACTGCTATTATAATGAATGGCCAATTATAGAAAATCGCTTAAAAGAAATGGATGCACTAATTGAAAATCAAGATTTTGATGCCATAGGGGTAAACGTCAATATTGCCATTACGCAAGATAAATTGCTTTCACTACAAAAAAGCATCAGTGATATTACTCGTGGTAGAGTGATAATACCAATATAAATCCTGTTGGTTAATTTCCGTTAGATGTTCACAAAGTCATAACTGTCCCTATTTTTATAATATTGCTAAAGTTTTTTTATTAAAAAATGGCTTGCTACGAAATTCTTAAATTATCACTGAGCACTACCGATAACTCTATGCTCTGAGTAAGCAAGAAATAAAGCGATATAGGATGTGTTTTTCATTTATTATGCTGGATTATTCCTGTGTATATAGGGAACACTAAATATGATTTTATTTATTTACAACAACATGCTTATCATATAAAAGATGACTTGCCCACCTTGAGTTAAGTGTTTATTATTAAAACTCATTTATTTTTATTCCAAATGCTCTAATATATCTGTTGTACTAGTTGGATTTTTTATATCAGACTTAGGTAAAATTTCCTCTCTCATATAATATTTTGAGTACATAGAATCAGGATGAGGAAAAGCATTTTCTTTAATATGATCTTCAATCCAATTATCTTCTTGTTTTTTAGAAGATAAAGGATATTTTTTATTAAAAATTAAGTACCATATCCCCCCCCCAAATACTTATAAATATAATCGAAAAAAGAATAGCTTTAATACTCATTTTTGATCTCTCCTTAATTTAGTTTTTCTTTTTTATTTATACTATCTTGAACAGGGTTAGGATCTTTGAACCATTGATCGGCTTATCCCTGTATATACAGGAAACACATGTTTGTATCGTAACGTTTCCGTTTTTCCTGCGGTTTATCCCTGTGTATACAGGGAACACGTACTTTACGTATTTTGTCTTCAGGCATTTGCAGGTTTATCCCTGTGTATACAGGGAACACTCTAATTATAACCTATTGTTTATTAATTAAAATAGGAAGGTGTAAAATTCCACCAATTTTTTGTTGTTTTTTTAGTCGATTTAGTTTAAAACGCATTAGGAATGTAATTTTATATTTATCAGATAGTTACTTGTGATCATACAGTTTTTTTAGCGGTACTTTCTTTTGCGATTTTTACTGCGCACCAAGCAATTTTTGATAACAAGGTAACATTTTTCTTTTAGGTAGATGATTTTAACGATATACTTAATATTGCTCTTGCCTTTGTCCCCTTATTTTATTCGGCTCTATGCCGAATGATATTATCATTAACTCATTTGGCAAAATTTATAAAAAATAGTTGAGAGTTTGAACAAAGCATTACCTTTTGGATCTCAAAATAATGGCTATCCTTATATGTTAGAGAACACGCTCATTTATCATGTTTTGAGTGATAAATGCTCTCTTAGTTTATTCAGAAAGTCCACTTTTGCTTTAGTAGCTATTGTTTCGGCAATTATGTCTTTTTACTTTTAATCACAATATTTGTAAGTAAATGACTGTAATTGTACGTCTATTTAACAACCTTTCTAAGTTTTAGAAAGATTTTTTCTTATGCTTACTGACTCTTTTGAGACGGTATTAACATCTCTTAAGCTCTCAATCAAATTTCGAAAATCAACATAAAATTGATCACTTAATTAAGCAATACACCAATGACGTCTTCAACCTCTTTAGTTGTTCGAGAAAGAGTTTTGATAGTTTGTTGACAACTTTCGAATTCATTAGTAGCAGAGCGGTGCGCTCCGCTTTTTTACAAAAATCATCAAGTTTTTTTATCCGCTTAATCGATGCTTTCCACATCAATTTTTAGTTTTAACGATGTAATTTCTTCCACCTTATTTAGTGAGGGGTATTAAAATTGCTAATAACTTTGTATTTTATATGCTGATTCGTGGCTTGCAGAACCTCAATAACAGTACCTTTATACCTTATCATTCTAGAACGCGATAAATCATACTCAGCATTATTAGAAAAGGCTGGACGAGCCATATCGTTATTAAACTCTCGATATCCTATATTAATTTTACTACCGACCATACCGTTGTAAATCAGTGTTTGTTGGAATCCATCTTGATTCGTCACACTAACCTTTTTATAGGTAAACTGTTTATGAGCCTCACAAAAATCAGTTCCTGTTGTAAAAGATATGCACACTTCATTTTTAGACGAATCTTTACTGACCCTTATGCCTATCGGAGTTGCAGGTACATTGACACTTTTTACAGTAGCATTACCGTTTACACTTTTTGCTGCAAAAAATAAATATTTTTTATCTTCACCTAGCTTGGGATAATCGCCTGCATCAATGATATAAGCGCTCCAAAACCTATTAACTTGAGTTGTTACAGGAAAAGAAATGACATCCATTGTTTTAATATTGCCTTGACGAACCATGTCATCACCTATATACGTAGTTGTAACTACATTAAGATCGGGATAACTTTTTTGTGTAACTTCTGGCACATAATTATATTTAATATCACTGACACACCCGACTAACACAAACCCAATGAAACCAGCTAGTAAAGTCTTTTTCATACCATTCTCCTGTAAATAATTTTTGTTAATAGTATGAAATTAATTAACAAAGAGCAATAAAAACCAACCGAAGGTAATTTGACTGTATTTGATGCATGCGGTGATCGGTTGTACATAGAACACTGTAACCAAAGATAAAGGATGAATAAACCACACCCAACCATTTTGACTTAAAGTGGCAAGTGTTGATGAAGTTTGGGTTTGATTAGTTGAGATGTCTGCTAATTGCTCTTTTTGAGTTTCTGCGTCACTTTGTTCTGTCTGTTGACTTTGCTTAGCTAATCCTTTGGCGACATCATCCCACCACAGCATTTTTGTCGCTTTTTCTTTGGTTTTCTCCCATAATTTATACTTCTCTTCTAACTCATTTATATAACCCAATAATTTAAGTTGCTCTTGTGTTAATTTCTTGTCGGGTGCATCTTCATAACCATCTGGAAAACGTTGATAATCTCTTCTTTGTTGTTCTAATATCTAAGAACGAACAATTGACTTTCTTCACATCTCAGTATTACTTAATGCTCCAACTGCATGAAAAAATTTTTTCAACAAGAGCTTTTTCAATTTATATCCATAAATTGAATTGTTCATACTTTAATATCATCACGATTTTTAACATCTAATAGTAAATTTATAGCCCCCCAATAATGTTAATCATTTTTCTAAAAGCTCAAACTTTTCATTTATGAAATTATAATATCTTCTTCTATATCCTTCGTTAGCTTCATTTTCATCAGGATCCGCTATTATTCCAGAAATAATAATTAAACTACTATTTAAGTGATACTCTATAGAAAACTTATTTTCTCCATTTTCATCTTCTATTAAATAAGCATTAGGAAGCCCAATAACTTTGTTAGAGAGTAAGTTTCGAATCTCTCCACAAATTGCACCACCACCACACCCATAAACCTTAATCAAATAATGATACGCAAAGTTTGCATTTTTAATTTTTGTTTTAGTTTTAATAGCGAAATCGTTAAAATTTAATTTGATAAGTTCTTTACTTTGAGCTTGAGCTATTAAGGAATAATTAATTACAAATATTATGAAACACAGAAGAGCAAACTTTAACTTTTTCATATTTACCTCCAAATTCCATTTTTCAATACTTTTAAGGCTTCAACCATTTTATCTGGTAATATATGGGCAGAATTTAGCCTATCTCCTTGATAATATGATGAACCTTCAAAAGCTGCTATTCTTCCCTTACTTATTGTTTTCCCTTTACGTACTCCTGTTGATGCAAATTCTTTAGCCCAATCATAAATAGCATCTTCAACATCACCATCCTGTTCTAAATATTTTATTATGTTCTTCCTTTTAATTTTATTAAAACCGCCTATTTAATTAAAACTATTCAAAATCATTGGTTCAATAGTACTTGGATTACATTCAAACTTCTTAAAGTGCATCTCTTTTCTTTTAATTCTCACACTTTCTTTTCCTGGATTTGTGTCCACCAAATAATCAGTGTCTTTATTGGTAAAGGTTATTACAGATTTTTTCTTGTCTTTATCATCAATTATTTTTACTAATTGCAATTCTAATTTTGACTGGCTACCAAACCTATAGAATAACTTAGAATTAATATAATCATAACATAACGATAATTGAGTATTGTTAACTTCACATCCAAATGCATTTTTTTCATTTTTATCTTTATTACAAAGTGTAGTATTTTTAAAAAATACATTTTGACTATAAATATTAATGATATCTTGATGCTGCATTAAATTTAATTTTTTATAAAACTGCTTTATCCAATCTTTAGAAATGTTTTTTTCCAAAAATGAATTAAATAACAGCAATAAAAAATAATCAGGATAAGACAATTGAGTATTATCTATAAAATAATGCTTTATTTTTTCTGAGAAGATAGAACTCATAATGTCTAGTTTGTCATTAATATTCTGTATAGAATAACTAACAACTTGTCCTTGAGAATAATCTAGATTAATTTCGCCAAGTATGATTAATTTTTTATTTAAACTAGCTAAATAAGTTATTTTAGCTGGGCTTTCCATTCCACCAAATTTATCAAAAATAGAAATTACACCTAAATTTGAAGTTTCAATTGATGGATTACCTCCTCCGTTGTAAATATAACTATTAATTGTTCCATCTATATTTAAATTAAAATTAATTTGTGAGATTTTGTCTTCTTCAGGATTACTCAAACGACAATAAATATATTTTCCTTCAAAATTATTGCCATTAATAAATTGACCTTTAATAACATTTAATTTGCTTTCCTTACATATTTGCGCAAATATCGGAAAATTAAAAAAAAGCAATATAGTAAAAATATAAATTTTTTTCATTTTAACCTCTGTGTTGTAAATCTGCATACAAAGCACTTAAAGCTGCCTCAACTTCTTGTACTTTAACTGTATTATTTTTATACCATTTACTATTAATCATTGCACTAGTAGCAAAAGAATAGTTATCAACTTTAATATCATGATATTCTTTACAATTTCTGATATTAAACTCATTGTATAAAGTTATAAGAGCTTTGTTTCTATCTGCAACATGGTTATATCCCCCATTTATAGCCATGGTAACTTTAAGAAAGTCATTATTTGCTGCAATATTATTTACATTTCCCCATGCACTACCTTCAATCCAATACCAAAATGCCGATTTAATTGTATAATCCAAATCAGAGCATATAAGATCTGGGTTATCTTTAATCAAATCATTTTTAATATACTTACCAAAAGATTTATAATTATAATCATGAGTAATTTGAATTAGTCCCCTACCATGATAATTTGAACCACCACTATAATTATTCCAATTCTTAGGTATAGAACCATCCCTATTTTTATACTCTTCAGAAGTTCTTAAAAAATCACTTTCACATAATATTTGTGATATAAAATGAGCTTTCTGTAAACAACTTGTAACGTTATATTGTTTAAAATATGCATTCAACTTTGAAAGAAATGTATTTATTGATATATTTTTTAGATCATTATTCATTTTATGAAATAACCCATTTTTTAAAACATCTACAGGTATAATAGATTTAAATTGTTCTTCAGTTATACATTTATTACACATACAACTTTCAAAATTAAATATTTGGATTCCAATGGGATGCATAAACCAAACTTTACCATTTTGACTTAAAGTGGCAGGCGTTGATGAAGTTTCGGTTTGTTTAGTTGACGGGGCTGCTGTTTTACTGTTTTCAGTGGTCGCATCACTTTGTTGTGTCTGCTGCTTTTGCTTAGCTAAACCTTTGGCGACATCATCCCACCACAGCATTTTTGTCGCTTTTTCTTTGGTTTTTTCCCATAATTTATACTTATCTTCTAACCCATTTATTATGCCCAATAATTTAAGTTGCTCTTGTGCTAATTTCTTTTCGGGTGCATCTTCATAACCATCTGGAAAACGTTGATAATCTCTTTTTTGTTGTTCTAAGCCTTGTTTTATTGATTCTTGTTCGCTTGCGTCCATCTTACTAACATATGCATCACGTTTTGCTTCATCACCATCTTTTATATAACCCAAATAGTTTTCCGCATCATCGGTCATTTCACTGTTTAATGCTTCCCATTCCGGTCGCTTTCCTTCTGCATCCAGCTTTTCATACCATTCACTTTTATAATTTACTAACAGCCATCCCAGTGCCGTTGTTAAGTATGGTTTTTGCGATATTCTCTTAAAACATTTTCAAAATGAGGAATATCATCTATAAGTTTATTCCTCCAAATAAAAATATAAATGTTATTTTTTTATTCAACGTAAGGCTCATAATGAACATATTTTAAACACTCACCTTTAGAGCAACCAAAAATTAATTGTCTAGTATTTTTTCCATAAATGAAAGCTAAGCCACCTAAATCAATATCATATTGCTTATTAACTCCATTAATCAATAAGTTACCTTTTATTTTGCAAGAGTAAACATCAAAAGAATTTATTTGAGCAGAATTAATTGATTTTTCTGCTGTTGAAAAAAAATGAACAATATCTTTTTTATTTAATTGCCACTTATCACATAGATCCTTAATGTAACCATTATCATTTATCTCTAATGTCTTTTTTATCGTCAATACTTTAATATCATCACGGTTAATAGCATTAGTAACAATTGGGGTCAACATTCCAATGATCAGCAGGAGGATAAAGATTTTTACCTTCCCCACTTGTCTTATAAGCAATACATTGATGTTGATATAAGTCTTTGTCTCCAAGATTGAACTCCTTTTGTAAGAAAATAACTAAATTTCTAATTGATTTCAACTGTTGTGGTGTAGCTTCATCCCATAATTTTGTATCCTTGTCCCACCATGCAACAACTTCAATACCTATACTATCCCTATTATATGGATATCGTTCAGGATAATCCTTTTTTAATTCAGATAAATATTTTTCTGTCAAACTTTTTGATTTGTAAGTTGAATCACAACTTCCAGTTAAATTACAGCGAGGTCTAATCTTTCCTACATGATTAGCATATTTTTTTAAACTTACAACTTGATACGTTGTTCCATCTTTATCGATAACAAAATGTGCACCAATATTGTCTTTATTTGCAGAAGATTTCCATGCATTTTCTATAAGATTAATTGCACTCCCTTTTGAATAAGTTCTATGTAAAACAATAGCATTGGGACCTAAATTATTTCCTCTTTCTAATTTTTTAACCTGATATTGAATAATATCACTATTACAAATAAACCCGTCAACATTTATATAAGGTTTGTTATCATAAATTTTCATTATTTCAATGGGATGAATAAACCACGCTCTACCCTTTTGACATATGGTAGCCAGCGTTGATGAAGTTTGGGTTTGTTTAGTTGACGGGGCTGCTGTTTTACTGTTTTCAGTGGTCGCATCACTTTGTTGTGTCTGCTGCTTTTGCTTAGCTAAACCTTTGGCGACATCATCCCACCACAGCATTTTTGTCGCTTTTTCTTTGGTTTTTTCCCATAATTTATACTTATCTTTTAACCCATTTATTATGCCCAATAATTTAAGTTGCTCTTGTGCTAATTTCTTTTCGGGTGCATCTTCATAACCATCTTGAAAACGTTGATAATCTCTTTTTTGTTGTTCTAAGCCTTGTTTTATTGATTCTTGTTTGCTTGCGTCCATCTTACTAACATATGCATCACGTTTTGCTTCATCGCCGTCTTTTATATAACCCAAATAGTTTTCCGCATCATCGGTCATTTCACTGTTTAATGCTTCCCATTCCGGTCGCTTTCCTTCTGCATCAAGCTCTTCATACCATTCACTTTGATAATTTACTAACAGCCGTCCCAGTGCCGTTGTTAAGTGTGGTTTGTCGGATATTCCTTTAAAACATCCCTGTGTTAATGTTGCATATTTATTACTATTTTGAATGTATTGCTTGTCTAATATTGTTAAGGCCTCTTTGAGGGTTGGCTTATAGTTCTCCAGTGAAGCATTATCCTTATTTCGGGTTTCCGCTTTTTTCGCACTCAGGTAAAACTCTTTTAAACTGCCAGTTTCTGTAATCTGTTTAAAACCAAACCACTCCCAACCACTGACTTTCTTCACGCCCTCACTGCCAATAAATGTCCATCCTTTGATAGGAACATTTTGACTATCCACTGCATGCTCTATCCATAACCATAATGTCCCCTTTTCATCCATGGCTCGTTTATCATTCTTGATTAAATCTTCATCATTTAAATTCAGTAGCAACGGTGGTGTATCGACTTCTTTTTTACTGGTTGTTAACTCACTCTGTTGTAATGGAAACTTGCTCC